>NZ_JBAPLU010000005.1:0-245844 GCF_037083825.1 Klenkia sesuvii | reverse complement strand
GACTTCGCCCAGAACCAGATCTGGTGCGCGATCGTGGCGCTGGCCTGCGACCTCACCGCCTGGATGCAGACCCTCGCCCTCACCGGACACCCCGGCCACGAACAGGCCCGACGCTGGGAACCCAAGCGGCTGCGGCACCGGCTGTTCTCCATCCCCGCGCGAGCCGCGCGCACCGGCCGCCGCAGACTGCTGCACCTGGCCGCGACCGCGCCCTTCACCGCGCTGGTCCTGGCCGCGCTCGACGCCCTCGCGCGGCTCACCGCCCCACCGCCGAGGGCCGCGACCGGCTGACCGCCGGCCCCTACCTCAACGACCCCAAGGACCCGACCGGCACGTGGACCCGGCGCCCACCCGAACGACATCGGGCGAACCGTCACACCCCGATGCGATCCTCACGCCCACGCGGGGCCAGAACCCCGACGACAAACACACGGGACAAGATCACGAAAGTTCGAGGCTAGGCCATCCGGGCCAGGGGGCGCAGTTGCAGTGCGGCCGGCGGACCTGCAGGGGTCGGTGGTGCAGGTCTTGGCCCACGAGAACTTCCGGTCCCCAGCTCGCGAACGAGCAAATACCCGATCGCCCCTGACCAGCAATACAGTATGCAACACGACCCATGGGGATCGAGAAGCGCAGCCGGGATTCGGAGTCGACCTGCCGGGGCTCTTCACCGGTAGCGACGAACCTCTGTGTCAACATCACCGCATGACCGCAGCTCCAGAGTCGGCCACGGCCTCCGCAAGCGAACCAGTAGAGCACCACGCGGGAGCACGTTGGTGGAGTATTGACATCCACGCTCATTCGCCTGCGTCGTTCGACTTCGGCGGCTTGGAAGGCGGCACCACCGTTACTGCTAAACCATCGTTTAAGACATGGATTCAGGCGTACATCGATGCGGGGGTCGATGGGATAGTCGTGACCGACCACAATTCACACGAGGGAATTTCCCTAGCCCGAGCCGCTCTGGAAGAGTTGCGTCAAGAAGTGCCGCAGCTTCCGCCGTTTGTCATCTTTCCAGGGGTTGAAATCACGGCCTCGGGCGGGTTTCACATTCTAGGGGTCTTTGACCCGTCGGACGACGCGGATATCGTCAACAGGGCCCTTGCTTTGTGTCGGTACACCGGCACACGCGGCGCGAGCGATGAGACCGCGAATATGACGGCGGTCGACATCGCTTCTGAAATCTCAGATCTGGGCGGTCTGTGTATACCCGCCCATGCTGATCAAGCCCGGGGGGTTTTCAGCATGGATGATCGCGATCTTGCGGCTCTCGCCGGTTCCCCTCTCGTTCTCGCGGCTGAGGTAGTAGACGACGCGCATGTTGACAAGGCGCAGCGGAGGGGCTGGGTGCCGTTGCTTGGCTCCGACGCCCATCACCTGACAGTCGATTCCTGTCCCCCTGGGATGGAAGCGAAGGCGCCAGGAACTCACCTGACGCTGATCAAGGCAGAGGTGCTCGACCTGAATGGGGTGCGGCTGGCCATCACCGACCCGGACGAGTCGGTACGTCGATGTCGGAGCGACTACGAAGACCCAAATCTAGCCATCCACGGCCACATTGATCGTGTGGAGGTATTGCGCAACAACGTTGCCGAGTCGTTCAGCTTCGGCCCTTGGATGAACTGCCTCATTGGTGGGCGTGGGGTAGGTAAATCAACCCTCATCGAACTGCTCCGCTTGGCGCTGGGGCGAAGTCATGAATTAGATGGGGCCGTTGCCGAGGATTTGCGTCGTTTTAGCCCCGACGTCGAAGCCGGCGAGCGATGGTGGGATGAGCAAACGCAGATCACGGTCTACTACACAAAGGATCAGCGGCAGCTACGGGTCTCTTGGACCGGGAAGAGTCCGAGTAAGCCAGACTTGCATCTGTGGACAGGTGCGTCCTGGGAGACCCAGTCGGGCCGGGCGGTCGATCGAGCCCCCGTTCGAGTTTTTAGCCAGAAACAGATTTACGAGCTTGCTACGTCGCCGCAGAGTTTCCTGGCAATTTTAGACGACATGCCAGCCGTTGGGCGGCATGAATGGGATGAGGACTACGCTCAGCTGCAGCTTCGTTTCAAGGGGGAGCGCAACAAGCTCAGACAGTTGGCTGCTGAGGCGGAGAAGGCTGACCGCATTCGGGGTCAATTGCAGGAGGTTCGGGGCAGACTTCGTCACCTCGCGGAGCTTCGGGCGAGTACCGAGTATCAAGAATTGGAGTCGACCGAGGCGCGCATAAGGGATTCGAAGGATGGTGATGACCGAGCTCATACTATCGAGGAACGTCTGTCGGCCGATGCGGCCATTTTGCTCAGTCTGAGAACCGAGAATTTGCGCGTGCCAGAGTTCGATGCGCGGGCGGCCATTTTTGATTCCGCCGCTGAGCTTTTGAAAGAGGCGTCCGAAATTCTTGCGGCCGGAAGGGCTGCATGGGGGGCGCAAGGCGTAACTGCGAGATGGGCCGATCGCGTGATGGAACTCAATGAGTGGCTCAGCGAGCAAGGTGGTGCTGCGAAAGTTTCCGCTGAGCAGACTCGCTCGGATCGACAGCGGGAGATCGAACTTGAGGCAGAACTGCAGGAGGTTGAGAATTCTGACGAGAGGATGCGCGAACAACAGCGAAATGTCGATCAAGTTCTGACTGAGATTTCGATAAAGCGGACTGAGTTGTTCAATCGCAGGCGCGGATATACAGAACAACTCAATAGCGTCCCCGGTTCTCCCACCAGGGTGGAAGTGCATCATCAGGCCGATGTTGGGCTTATTGGAGAAGAGTTGCGAAATCTCCTCAATTGCCCGGAATCTTTCGAATCGGCCTTTGGTAGGGATGGCATCGCGCGATCCCTGCTGGGGCATCAGGTCAAGAACCCAAGCTTCCCAAGTCGAGTCGCAGACTTCAAGAAGGCTTTGATCGACTTCGTGCGGGCGGGATCGAAGTCTACTATTGGTCAAGAGCTCTACGTGGATCGTCGATTTTATGCTCGGTTGAGTAATAACGACGCTTTCGAACTGGAAACCAACATATTGTTGTGGTTCCCTGAGGATTTAGTGTCGGTCCGCTATCGTCCGCGCGACGGAAACGGATACATCGCCGTGGACAGGGGATCACCGGGACAAAAGACGGCCGCATTGCTCACCGTTATCCTGCAGATGGGTACCGATCCGCTTGTTCTGGATCAGCCCGAAGACGACTTGGAAAATAAGCTAATTAGGCATCTTGCGGTCGAGACGCTGAGAAACATCAAAAGTCGTCGGCAACTAATCATCTCAACGCACAATGCAAACATGGTCGTAACCTCGGCTGCGGAAAACATTATCGTACTCGAACACGGGAGTCTGGTTCCACGAATCGAGGCGAGCGGTACGCTGCAAACGCCAGGCGTGAGAGACAATGTGTGCGAAATTCTTGAAGGTGGTGAGGACGCTATCAAAACTCGGTACCGTAGGCTCGTAGGGTAGTCATGTGCAGTAAATTCCGTACGTCATTCAGGCCAAGATTCGGACACGCCCGCGTCGCACCGTCTCAAATCGCGAGCATATATTCTTCGCCAGAGTGGCCTCAGGAGGTTTGTGGCGCGCGGTCGGCAGGTCTGGGGCTGGTCGGTGAGCCGCTTTCTGTCTAGACCGCGCTCAACGGGATGTGGTGGCCTCTTGAGTCGTCCGCCCCGCGAAAGGTGTACTCACCCCCATGAGGTGGTGAGCGAAAGCGCGATAGGTTGTAGACCGCAGGTGCATTCAGTCGTTGAGAAGGCAGCTACTGAACGCGGCAACCATATGGGGGACGTCAGCGGCCGAGGCTAGTTCCCGGACGGAATGCATCGCGAGCTGGGGCGCGCCGACGTCCACCGTCGACAGACCCAGCCGGGTCGCGGTGAGCGGGCCAATCGTCGAGCCGCAGGGGAGGTCGGCGCGGGAGACGAAGTGCTGCACCGGCACCCCGGCCTCCCGGCAACGTTCGGTGAACCAGCCGCCCGACACCGCGTCGGTCGCGTAGGCCTGGTTGGCGTTGAGTTTGAGCACTGGTCCGCCGCCCAGCACTGGCTGGTGGAAGGGCTCGTGCCGCTCCGACCGGGTCGGGTGCACCGCGTGCGCCATGTCGGCGCTGACCAGCTTCGACGCCGCGATCGTCCGGGCGAAGGCCTGGGGCTCGGCGCCGGCCAGCCGAGAGATGACGTCCTCCAGGAACGACCCCCGCGCCCCCGACGCCGAGCCCGACCCGACCTCCTCGTGGTCGTTGCACACCAGCACCTGCGTGTGCCGCGTTTCCGCGGAAACACCCGACGGCGTTTCCGCGGAAACGCGCAGCAGCGCCAGCAGCCCCGAGTGGCAGCACGCCAGGTCGTCCAGCCGCGGCGCCGCGATCCACGTGCCGTCGGCCCCCGTCCGCGCCGCCGGCTGGGTGTCGGCCAGCACCAGGTCATGACCCACGACGTCCGCCGCCGAGACACCGGCCTCAGTCGCCAGCGCCTCCAGTAGACCGGGCTCGGTCGACAGCTCCGATCCCCACACCGGCTGCAGGTGACGCTGCGGATCCAGGCTCAGCCCCTCGCGCACCGACCGGTCGAGGTGGATTGCAAGCGACGGCAGACGGAGCGGTGCCCCGGGCAGCTTCACCAGCGTCGTCGTCCCACCGCGCAGCGCCAGCCGCCCCGCCACCGTCAGCTCGCGGTCGAGCCAGGTGTGCCACAGCCCGCCGCCATAGGGCTCCACGCCCACCAGTCGGTAGCCGGCCTGTCGCATCTCGAACCGGGGGCGCACCCGGAACGTGGGGGAGTCGGTGTGCGCGCCGATGATGCGCAGCCCCGCCTGGGACACCGGGTCCGACCCCACCCGCACGGCCACGACGCTCGCCCCGCGCACCGTGAACACCTTGTCGCCGGGGGAGAGGTCCCACACCGCCGTCTCGTACAGCTCCCGGAACCCACCCTCCCGCAGGCGCCGGGCGATCTCCGCCGCCGCGTGCGAGGGGGAGGGGGACGCGTCCACGAACGCGCGCAGGTCGTCACCGAGGGAGAGGTCGCGGTCTGCCACGTCGTCGTGTCTACCCGAGCCCACCGACAGCAGCAGACCCCCTTACCGTTCGCGCGCCACCCCAGCTCGGCAGGAGAACCCGCATGACCGCACAGACCCTCGGCGTCGAGGAGGAGTTCCACCTCGTCGACCCCGCCACCGGGTCGCTCGCGGCCAGCTCGACCGTCGCCGATGCCGCCGTCCTCGGGCAGCCCGGGCCGCACGTGCAGCCCGAGATCTCCACGACCCAGCTCGAGACCGCCACCGGCGTCTGCAGCACGCTCGGCGAGGTCCGCGCGGCCCTCCGGGAGACGCGCGCAGAGGCAGTGTCAGCGGCACAACGCGACGGGCTGACCGTCCTCGCGGCCTCCACGCACCCGTCGTCGTCGGTCGGCGACCTCGTGCTCACCGACGCCCCGCGCTACCGCGTCATGGTGCAGCGCTGGGCCCGGCTCGCGCAGACCCAGGACATCTGCGGCACCCACGTGCACGTCGGCGTCGACGACCTCGACACCGCCGTCCACGTCATGGACCGCGCCCGCCCATGGCTGCCGCTGCTGCTCGCGATGACCGGCAGCTCGCCGTTCCACGAGGGCGCCGACACCGGTTACGAGTCTTGGCGCACCGTCTGGTGGTCGCGGTGGCCGGTCTCTGGCCCACCCGAGGCCCTGGGCGACGCCGACGGCTACCGGGCCGTCGTCGCCCAGCTCGTCGCCAGCGGCATGGTGCCCGACGGCTCGCAGCTCTACTGGGACCTGCGGCCCTCCACCCACGTGCCGACCGTCGAGTTCCGCATGGGCGACGTCTGCACCGACCTGGACGACGTCGTCCTGCACGCCGCGCTGTGCCGGTCGCTGGTCGCCGTCCTGGCCGCCGACGAGGGCCCGGCCGCCGACGTACGGCCCGAGGTGCTGCGCGCCGCCCGCTGGAAGGCCGCCCGCGCCGGGCTCACCGGCGACCTAGTCGACCCGGTCACCGCCTCGCTCGTGCCCGCGGAGACCGCCGTCCGGTCGCTGGTGCGGTTCGTGTCCGACGACCTCGCCGAGCGCGGTGATCTCGACGAGGTCACCGCCCTCGCCGAGCAGCTGCTCGGCCGTGGGACGTCGGCCGCCCGCCAGCGCCGCACGATGCACCGCACCGGCGACGCGGGGGCCGTCGTCCGCGACCTGCTCGAGGTCGGCGGCACCCTCCCCGCCTGACCGGGGGCTACTTCTCCCCGTACGTGGCGATGCGCGGGTCGTCGGGGGCCACCTGGCGCAGCGAGCCCAGCATGGCCTCCACGGCGTCGAGGTCGCCGGGGGAGAAGCGGCTGATCGCCAGGGCGCCGGGCTCGACGTCCACGGCGAGGGTGAGGAACCCGGCCGAGCCGGGTGGTCCGCCGTCCGCCTCGCTGCCCCGGACCGGGCTGATGACCGCAGGGTGGCCGGCGACCTCGATCAACCGGTCGTCGACCCACGCACCCGCGGCTGCGGGGAGGTGCGGCTCCGGGTTGGCGTACACGTCGTAGCCACGGCCCTCCAGTCCGCCGCTGGCGCTGACCATCCAGCTGGTGCCGCCGGTGGGCAGGTCGTAGGGCGGACCGGTGCGGAGGTGGATCAGCGACCACCCGGGGTCCACCGCCTGCCAGGTCACCGCCGGGCCATCCACCGTGACACCGGTGAGCTGCCGGCGTGCCTCGTCGAGCCCGAACCCGACGACCTCGGCCGACCACTGGCGCCCGGTGTCGTCGGACCACACCCAGCGGTGGAGCTCGTGGTCGATCGAGCGGGCGGGGTCCGGTGCGAGATCGAACCGCCGCGCGGGCTGGCCGAACACGGTGTCGGGGACGGAGTCCCGGTCCACCACCGGCGTGTTGATGTAGGCGTCGACCGGACCGGTGACCGCGAGGCGTCCGGTCACGACGCCGCTCGGGTCGAGCTGCAGCGCGACGAGGGACGGGACGTCGCAGTTCTGCGACCGCTCGTGCCGCACGAGGATCTGGGTGTACTCCCAGCCGGTGGGCAGCTGGTCAGGCAGGAGCCGGACGTCGGCCCGCGCCGGGTCCACCGCTGTGGCGAACCCGTTCGAGCAGATGAACTGCCCGTTCTGGGCGACGGCGACCGACAGACCCGACGGCCCCGTCCCGTCGTCCTGACCCACGACGCTGACGACCACCGGCACCGCGGTCAGCACGGCCGCCGCAGCGGCCACGAGCGCCACCCGGGTGCGCGGGCGCAGTCGCCTCGCCCGTGGTGCCGGACCGCCGTCGCGCTCGGCGTCCACCCGGCGGCGAGCGCCCGTGAGCAGGGCGGCCAGCTGATCGTCGTCGAGGTCCGCCGGGGCTGCCTGGGCCAGGCGGTCGAGGAGCGGATCGGTCACGGGGTGCCTCCACGGTGCGGGGCCGGGGTCCGGTCCTGGTCGATGTCGCGAGCCGCCCCTGCGAGCTGGGCGAAGCGTCGGCGGGCCCGGTGCAGGCGCACCTTGAGGGCGCCGCGGGAGCAGCCCAGCGCCTGTGCCGCCTCGTCCTGGGTGAGGCCGTGCCACGCCAGCAGCGTCAGCAGCTCACGGTCGGCCTCGGACAACGCCCGCAACGCGGCGAGGGTGCTGCTGTCGTCGTCCAGCGAGGGCCAGGCGTCGTCGTCCTCGACGGTGCCGTCCGCCAGGGAGACGAGTCGGTCGTGCAGCGCGCCCTGGCGCCGTCGGCTGCGCCGGGCGTTGGCCGCGACGCCGCGGGCCACGCCGAGCAGCCAGGGCAGGCCGAACTCGGGCACCTCGTCCAGCCTCCGCCAGGCCACCGTGAAGGTGTCGGCGACGACGTCCTCCACGTCGTCGGGCAGCACCCGGGACCGGGCGTACCGGACGACGGCCGCAGCGTGGTCGGCCCACAGACGGTCGAACCGCTCGTCGGGGGAGTCACCCACGGCGACCTCTCAGCGTGCTCACACCCGGGGAGTGTCCGGTTGGTGCCGAACGGTTACAGGTGCGCCGGAGGCGGCGCCGCGACCTCCGCGCGCTGCCAGCGGACGCGGTCGACGAACCCGGCCAGGGCGGGCACCCGGGACGCGAGCTGCAGCAGGCCGTAGCCCACTGCGCCGCCCACGACGTTGAAGAACAGGTCGTGCACGTCGGCGATGTGGCCGCCGCCCAGCAGGTGGGCGGTCAGGTACTGCGTAACCTCGATCGCCAGGGTCGACGCCACCACCGCGGCCATCACCCGCAGCCACGACGGCCGCGCCAGCACCAGTGCCCCGAGTACACCCAGCGGCACGAACACCAGCACGTTCATGACGGCGTCGGAGACCTCGTAGCCCGTCCTCGGGTCCAGGACCAGGTACTCCGACCACGGCACGTCGGCGCGCGGCTTGTCCAGGAAGACCGGGAACACCGTGTTGGCGACGATGCCGGCGGCGTACACGCTCAACACGACGGCCACGTCGGCGCGCGGGGTGCTCCACCGGCCACTGCGGTGCAATGACCACAGCAGCGCCGCGAGGACGACCGCGGCCAGCGGGACGACGACCGGCAGCACCGGGACCTGGCGGAACACGTGTCGAGTGGCTCTCTGGTTGGTGATCGGACGACGGCACATCATCCCCGACGCCGCGCATCCGCCGGCGACCCGGCGCGCGGTCGCTCCGTGCCGACCCGCCACTGCACCTGAGCACTGGCAGGGTGGGTCCGTGCCCGTGCTGACCACCGACCGGCTCCGGCTCGACGAGCTGACCGACGCCGACCTCGACGACGTCGCCGCGATGGTCGCCGATCCGGCCGTCATGCGGTTCTACCCCGCGCCCCTGGACCGCACCGGCGCGCAGCGGCTCATCGACCGCAACCGGGCCCGGTACACCGAGCTCGGGTTCGGGCTGTGGGCCGTGCGCACGCACGCGGGGGAGTTCGTCGGCGACTGCGGGCTGACCATGCAGCACGTCGACGGCCGCGACGAGGTCGAGGTCGGCTACCACCTGCGGACGGCGGCGCAGGGCCACGGCTACGCGGCCGAGGCTGCCCGGGCCTGCGTGCAGCACGCCCACCAGCGGGGGATCGAGCGGGTGGTCGCGATCGTCGACCACGAGAACCTGTCCTCCCAGCGGGTGGCCCTCCGCGCCGGGTTGCTGCTGGAGAGCGTGCTCGACCACGGCGGCCGCTCCACCCACCTCTACGCGACGACGGTGGAGGGGCCCGGGCCCGACGAGTGAGCAGGCGCGGCCGTCGAAGCGGGGCGGCAACGGCAGTCTGTGCATCCCCCGGCGCGGTCCGGGCCCGCCGGCCCGTCGAATCAGCCGGATGTGCCCGCGATGATCCGCAGCAGCAGGGCGTTGAGCTGCCGGCTCTCCTGCTCGGTGATGCCGAGGTCGCTCAGGTCACCGGCCTCCGCGGCGGTCGCCCAGGCGCCGTCGAGAGCGGCCCGGCCGGCGTCGGTGATCTCGATGGGGTTGCGCCGACCCTTCTCCCGCGTGCCGCTGCGCCGGGCCAGGCCCCGCTCCTCGAGCTGGTCGAGCAGCGGGGCCACGCTCTGCGGGCGGAGCAGCACCTCGCGGGCGATCTCGGCGGTGGTCATCGCCGTCCGGTCGGCCAGGAACGCCAGCACCCCGAACTGCACCGGGTTGAGGCCGTGGCCGGTCAGCCGCTCGGCCAGCCGGTTGCCCACCGACCGGGCCGCGCGCAGGACGTTCCAGGCGAGCACGCCGTCCAGGCGGTCCACGGCCGTCGTCCCCGTCACGTCCATGCGCACATCCTGGCACCGGGGTACGGTCGCACCGACTAACAGATATCTGTTACTTCGGCGGAGGAGAGCTGTGGGCGCGGAGACGACCGGGCGGTTGCTGGTGCTGGGTGCGAACGGGCCGACGGGCCGGGAGACCGTCCAGCAGGCGGTCGACCGCGGGTACGAGGTGCACGCGCTGACCCGGCACCCCGAGGACTTCCCGATCACCCACGACCGGGTGCGCGTGGTCGCCGGCGACGCCACCGACCCGGCGGTCGTCGACGCCGCGGTCGCCGGGACCGACGCCGTCGTCTGCGCCATCGGGGCGCGGTTCACCCGCCGTCCGGTCGAGGTCTACTCGACCAGCGCCCACCTGCTCATCACGTCCATGGTGCGGCACGGCCGGCGGCGCCTGGTGGTGGTCACCTCCTCCGGGGTCGCCCCCTCGCACTCCCGGCGCGGCGTGGTGCAGCGGGCGTCCTACCGGCTCACGCGCAGCACGTTCGCGCGCACCGTCTACGACGACATGGTCCGCATGGAGACCTACGTCCGCGGCAGCGGCCTGGACTGGACCGTCGTGCGCCCGCCCGGCCTGACCACCGGCCCCCGCACGCGGCTGCACCGTCGCCGAGGACGAGGTCAAGGGCAGCTTCTGCACCCGCGCGGACCTGGCGGGGATGCTGCTCGACCAGCTCGAGGACGACCGCTACCTCCAGCGGGTCGCCGCCGTCGCCACACCCGGCCTGACGGTGAGCGCCCTGGAGATGTTCCGCACCGAGGTGCTGAAGCGATGACGCGACCACAGCGGTCCACGGCGGTCGAGGTGTGGCAGGACGGCCGCCAGCAGGTCCCCGGGGACGGCCACGCCGAGCTCTGGCACTTCGACGGGCGCCTGGACGACGGCACCAGCATCGCCGTCGCCTTCTGCCTGGTCGGGGTCGACCCGGACGACGCCGAGCGCTGGACCACCGTCGTCAACGTCATGCTCACCGGACCGGACGGGTCGAACGAGGTCCATGCGAGCACCGGCACGGTGCCGGCGGCAGCGGCCTCCACCGCCCGGTGCGACCTGCCCTTCGGGCCCCACCGGGCAGCGGGTGACCTCACCAGCTACGGCGTGCACGTCGAGGCCGACGACGGGGGCCTGGTCCTCGACCTCCGGTACACCGCGGTGTGCGACCCCCACCGGCCCGAGCGCATCACCCTGGACGACGGGGACGGCGGCGGCGCGTTCTTCGACCACCTCGTGGTGCCGCGGTGCTCGATCGCGGGCACGATCACCCGCGCCGGCGTGGTCCGCGAGGTGTCCGGCGAGGGCTACCACGACCACCAGTGGTTCGACGCCGACCCGCTGACCACGTGGCACCGCTGGCTGCTGGGGCACGTCGGCACCGACACCCACACGGCCGTGGTGTTCGACCTGGTCGCCGCCGAGCGCTTCGGCTTCGACCGGCAACCGCTCGTCACCGTGTTCGACACCGACGGCCACCTCGTGCTGCACACCGCCGACGCGCAGTGCTCGGTCGAGGCGTTCACCGACCCGTCGAGCCGCAAGCAGTACCCCCGCCAGGCCAGCTACACCGCGCGGGACGGTGCCACCGCGGTCCGGGTCGACGTCGAGTGGGAGACGACCCTGGTCTCCGACGACGTCTACGCCCGAGCGGACGACGCCGGCGGTGGTGCCCTGCGCAGTGGATCGCGCCAGGAGTTCGACGCCCTGGGGATCGCGCCGTCCTACGCCCGCTACCTCGCCCGCGGGCGCATCGAGGTCACCGACGAGCGCGGCCCTACCCGCAGCACCGGCGAGATGGTCTGCGAGCTCAACCACCCGGGCCGGGAGACCCCGGCGGCGCCGCTGTCGACGTCCTGACCCGCCGGGCCGCGACATCCTGAGCCGGACCGCCGCCGGGGCGCAACACGAGGGCATTGCCAGCGCAACACAGCAGGGCCACAGTGAGCGCCACCCGACGCCCCCGGAGGCAGCTCGTGACCGCTGAACCCACCACCACACCCGGCACCAGCGACTACCTCGCCAAGCGGCAACTGCGCACCGGGACGGCGGGCTGGCCGCTGCTGGCCGGGCTCGGCGTCGCCGCGGTCATCTCCGGCGACTACGCCGGCTGGAACTTCGGCCTGGCCGAAGGTGGCTTCGGCGGCCTGCTCATCGCCACCGTGCTCATGGGGATCATGTACACCGCCATGGTCTTCGGCCTGGCCGAGCTCGGCGCCGCACTGCCGACCGCCGGTGGTGGCTACACCTTCGCCCGCCGCGCGCTCGGCCCCTGGGGCGGCTACGCCACCGGCGTCGCCGTCCTGCTCGAGTACGCCATCGCCCCGGCCGCGATCGCCACCTTCATCGGCGGCTACGTCGAGTCGCTGGGCCTGTTCGGCATCACCGACGGCTGGTGGGTCTACCTCGCCGTCTACGCCCTCTTCATCGGCGTCCACCTCATGGGCGTCGGCGAGGCCCTCAAGGTCATGATGGCCATCGCCGCGGTCGCCGTCCTCGGGCTCGTGCTGTTCCTGCTCGGGGCGATCCCCAACTTCGACGCGGCCAACCTCACCGACATCGCGCCCACCGACGCCGCCGGGGCCTCGGACTGGCTGCCCTTCGGCCTGCTCGGCGTGTGGGCGGCGTTCCCGTTCGCGATCTGGTTCTTCCTCGCCGTCGAGTGCGTGCCGCTGGCGGCCGAGGAGGCCAAGGACCCGGCGCGCTCCATGCCCAAGGGCATCGTGGCGGCGATGGCGGTGCTGGCCACCCTCGCCGTCCTCATGCTCGTGTTCACCACCGGCGCGGGCGGCGCGCAGTTCATCAGCGAGTCGGCCAACCCGCCGGTCGACGGCCTCGAGCCCGGCACCCTGCAGACGGTCGTGAACTACATGGGCCTGGTCGGCCTCGTCGCCAGCTTCTTCTCCATCGTCTACGCCTACAGCCGGCAGACCTTCGCGCTCTCCCGCGCGGGTTACCTGCCCACCTCGCTGTCGGTGACCAACAGCCGCAAGGCCCCGGTGCTGGCGCTCGTCGTCCCCGGCGTGGTCGGGTTCCTGCTCACCCTCACCGGCCAGGGCGCGGTGCTGCTCAACATGGCGGTGTTCGGCGCGGCGCTCTCCTACGTGCTGATGATGACCAGCCACGTCGTGCTGCGCCGCCGCGAGCCCGACCTCGAGCGCCCCTACCGGACGCCGGGCGGCACCGTCACGACGTCGGTCGCCCTCGTGCTCGCCGTCCTCGCGGTGCTGGCCACCTTCCTGGTCGACCCGCTCGCCGCCGGTCTGACGCTGGTCGCGTTCGGGCTGTTCATGGCCTACTTCGCGTTCTACAGCCGGCACCACCTGGTCGCCTCGGCGCCGGAGGAGGAGTTCGCGGCGCTGGCCGCGGCCGAGGACGACGTCCGATGAGTGCGCGCCGGGCAACGGTGGCCGGCCACACCCACGAGTTCCCCACGCTGGTCGAGGTCATGGCCAAGGCCACCCCGGCCCGCTCGGGCGACGTGCTCGCCGGCTGCGCGGCGACCTCGGAGGCCGAACGGGTCGCGGCCCAGACCGTGCTCGCCGACCTGCCGCTGACCACGTTCCTCGACGAGCAGGTCGTCGGCTACGACGAGGACGACGTCACCCGGCTGGTGCTCGACACCCTGGACGCCGACGCGCTGGCCCCGGTGCGCTCGTTGACCGTCGGCGGCTTCCGCGAGTGGCTGCTCGCCCGGGCGGCGGTGGGTGACGAACCGGCCATCTCGGGCCTGGCCCGCGGGCTCACCCCGGAGATGGTCGCCGCCGTCTCCAAGCTGATGCGCAACGCCGACCTGGTCGCCGTCGGCCGCCGCACCCGGGTCATCACCGGCCTGCGCTCGACCATCGGCCTGCCCGGCCGGCTGGCCTCGCGGCTGCAGCCCAACCACCCCACCGACGACGCCGTCGGCGTCACCGCCTCGCTGCTCGACGGCCTGCTGCACGGCAGCGGGGACGCCGTCATCGGCATCAACCCGGCCACCGACTCCCCGGCGCAGACCATCGCGCTGCTCGAGCTCGTCGACGCGGTCATCACCCGCTACGAGATCCCCACCCAGTCGTGCGTGCTCGCCCACGTCACCACCACGCTGCGGGCGCTGGAGAAGGGCGCCCCCGTCGACCTGGTGTTCCAGTCCGTCGCCGGTACGCAGGGCGGCAACGAGGGCTTCGGCGTGACGCTGGACCTGCTGGCCGAGGCCCGTTCTGCCGCGTTGGAGCTGGGCCGGGGGACCGTCGGGCGCAACGTCACCTACTTCGAGACCGGGCAGGGGTCGGCGCTGTCGGCCGGCGCGCACCTGGGCGTCGGCGGCCGGCCGGTCGACCAGCAGACCCTGGAGTGCCGCGCCTACGGCGTCGCCCGGCACTTCGACCCGCTGCTGGTCAACACCGTCGTCGGGTTCATCGGGCCGGAGTACCTCTACGACGCCAAGCAGGTCATCCGCGCCGGCCTGGAGGACCACTTCTGCGGCAAGCTGCTCGGCCTGCCCATGGGCGTCGACGTCTGCTACACCAACCACACCGACGTCGACCCCGACGACACCGACACGTTGACGCTGCTGCTCGGCGCGGCCGGGTGCTCGTTCGTCATCGCCGTCCCGGGCTCGGACGACGTGATGCTGCACTACCAGTCGCTGTCGTTCCAGGACGTGCTCACCGCCCGCCAGGTGCTCGGCCTGCGCCCGGCGCCGGAGTTCGAGGCCTGGCTGGAACGCATGGACCTCGTCGACCACACCGGCCGGGTGCGCGAGCTGACCGCCGACGCCCCGCAGGCGCGTGCGCTGCTGGCGGCCGCGCGGTGAGCTCGGACGCCTTCGAGGTGCTGCGGGCGGCCACCCGGGCCCGGGTCGCCCTGGGCCGGGCCGGGGACGGGCTGCCCACCGACCGGCTGCTGGAGTTCCGCGCCGCGCACGCCGCCGCCCGGGACGCCGTCCACACGCCCTTGGACGTCCCCGCCGTCGCGGCCGCCCTCGGGGAGACCGGGCTCGACGTGCTCACCGTGACCTCGGCGGCCCCGGACCGGGCGACCTACCTGCAGCGCCCCGACCTCGGGCGCGTGCTGGCCGAGGGCACCGACCTGCCCGGCGGCTCGTACGACCTGGCGCTCGTGGTGGCCGACGGGCTGTCACCGCGGGCGGTGGCCGAGCACGCCGCGGGCACGGTCACCGCCGTGCTGGAGCGGCTGACCGGGTGGTCGGTCGCCCCGCTCGTGGTGGCCACCCAGGCGCGGGTGGCGCTGGGCGACCCGGTGGGGGAGGCCCTGGGCGCCCGCATCGTCGTGGTGCTCATCGGCGAGCGGCCCGGGCTGTCCTCGGCGGACTCGCTGGGGCTCTACCTCACCTGGGGACCGCGGCCGGGGCGGGCCGACAGCGAGCGCAACTGCATTTCCAACGTCCGCCCCCCGCACGGCCTCGGCTATGCCCAGGCGGCCGAGACGCTGGCCGGCCTGCTGCTGGCCTCCCGGGAACTGGGTGCCAGCGGCGTCGTCCTCAAGGACGAGGGCGCGGCGCTGCCCCCCGGCGCCGGCTGACCGAGGGTCGGACGTCGTCGCGCGCCGGCGGGCCCACCACGAGGCCCCTTCCGCGCAGCGTTGATCAGGGGGTGCACGGAAGTCCGGCCCCCTCCACGAGATCTGATGAAGGGGGCCAGAGTTCCGTGGCGGGGGACGGCGCGAGAGGTGGCCACCCCCAGGAACAGGACCAGGCGTCGGCGAGTGGCGTCTCAGGGTTCGCGAACGGCCCGGGACGAACCCTCAGCCGCCACTCGACCCGAAGCGCTGGCGGACGCGGCTGACCTGGTTGCCGACGGCCGTGGTCACCGGGTCGACGAAGCGCCGACGTTGCCACTGCGCCCGCTGCACCCACCGGCCGCGGCGGGTGGTCGCCCGGGGCACGAACCACAGGCCCTCGCGGCCGGTGCTGGGCACCATGACCAGCTGCGGGGTGGGTTCGTCGTGCTCGGCGGCGAACCGCTCGGCCGTGGCGGCGGCCTCGGCGCGGGCGTGCAGGCGCGCCCGGACGTCGTCGGCGGTGTAGGAGCGGCGCTCGCGCTCGTCGCGGGCCAGCACCACCCCGGTGGCGGCGACCCCGGCCAGGCCGGCGAGCCCGAGCAGCTTCCCGACCGTGGCGCGACGCATGTCGGGCACCGTAGCGGGGGTCAGCGGCCGGAGGGGAGGGTGATGATCTCCACGCCGTCGTCGGTGATCGCCACCGTGTGCTCGCTGTGCGCGGTGCGGCAGCCGGTGGCGCTGCGCAGGGTCCAGCCGTCGTCGTCGGTGACCAGCTCGTCGGTGTCGGTCATCACCCACGGCTCCAGGGCGAGCATCAGGCCCGGGCGCAGCTTGTAGCCCCGCCCCGCCCGGCCGTGGTTGGCCACGTGCGGGTCCTGGTGCATCGTCGAGCCGATGCCGTGACCGCCGAACTCCATGTTGACCGGGTAGCCCGCGCCCTCCAGCACCCCGCCGATCGCGGCGGAGACGTCGCCCAGCTTGACCCCGGGGCCGGCGGTGGCGATCGCGGTGGCCAGCGCCCTCTCGGTGGTCTCGATCAGCCGCACGCTCTCGGCCGGGCGGCTCTCGCCCACCACGAAGCTGATCGCGGAGTCGGCGGCCACCCCGCCCAGCACCACGGCCAGGTCGAGGCTGAGCAGGTCGCCGTCGGCCAGGGCGTAGTCGTGGGGGAGACCGTGCAGCACGCCGTCGTTGACGGAGGTGCAGATGTAGTGGCCGAAGGGCCCGCGGCCGAACGAGGGGGCGTAGTCGACGTAGCAGGAGGTCGCCCCGGCGCCGAGGATGATCTCCTTGGCCCACTGGTCGATCTCGAGCAGGTTGGTGCCCACGGCCGCCCGCTGCTTCAGCGACTGCAGGATGTCGGCCACCAGGGCGCCGGTCTCCCGGGCGCGGGCCACCTGGGCGGGGGACAGGATCTCGATCACGGCACGCACTCCTCGGGCTGCACAAACTATCCCGGTCATCCTATCCCGGTACTAGTATCCCGCTCATGGTCCGGTTGCCCCTCACCCCCGACGACGTCGAACGCGGCCGGCGGCTGGGCTCGGTGCTGCGCCGGGCCCGCGGCGAGCGCTCGATGCTGGACACCGCGCTGGCCGCCGGCATCTCGCCCGAGACCCTGCGCAAGATCGAGTCGGGTCGGGTGGCCACCCCGGCCTTCACCACCGTCGCCGCGGTGGCCGACGTGCTCGGCCTCTCCCTGGACACGGTCTGGCGCCAGGTCGGCCACCCCGCCGACGCCTCCCTCGCCAGCTGACCCGGGGCCCGCGCGCTCGGCGCTAGGTTGACCGGGTGCTGACGCTCGATGCCGCGGTCGACCTCACCCGCACCGGCGACGTCTGGCTGTTCCGGGGCGCCTCGGTGGCCGACCGGGCCATCCAGACCCTGACCAACTCCCCGGTGAACCACGTGGGCATGGCCGTGGTCCTCGACGACCTGCCGCCGCTGCTGTGGCACGCCGAGCTCGGGTCCTCGCTGCCCGACGCCTGGACCGGCAACCACCAGCGCGGCGTCCAGCTGCACGACCTGTGCGACGCGGTGAGCGTGTGGCGGCAGAAGTACGGCAAACGTGCCTGGTTGCGCCAGCTGGTCGGCCCGGCCGACGACGGCGGGGTCACCCCGCAGATGGAGGACGCCGTGCTGCGCGCGGTCGCCCGGCACGACGGCCGCCCCTTCCCGACCACCTTCCGGCTGGCGCGCGGCTGGGCCAGCGGGCTGGTCAACCGCCGCACCGACGCCGAGACCATCTTCTGCGCCGAGCTGGTCGCCGCCACGTACACCGCGATGGGCCTGCTGCCCGACGACCGGCCGCTGAACTCCTACGACCCGGGCAGCTTCTGGTCCGGCGACCGCCTCGAGCTGGTCGACGCCCGGCTGGGCCCCGAGGTCGCCGTCGACGTCCCCGCCGTGGGCCCGTTCACCCGCCCGGCCCGGGGCCGTCAGCGGGCCACCCCGCCGGCGGCGCCGAGCACCCGGTAGGTCGTCTGCACCATGCCGCCCCCGAGCACCTCGGTGGACACGTGCTCGAGGTGGACGTCGGCCGGCAGCGGACCGAACAGGGTGTGGCCCTCGCCCACGAGCACCGGCACCCGGGACAGGGTCAGCGTCTGCACCCGCCCGCGGGCCAGCACCGACCGCACGGTCTGCCCGCCGTCGACGTAGACCCGGTCGTGACCGGCGGCGTCGAGCGCGGCGACCGCCTCGTCGAGGGTGCGGTGCACCGTGATGCGGGGGTGGTCGTCGGGGTCGAGGGTGGAGCTGACCACGTGCACGGGTCTGCCCTGGTAGGGCCACTCGGCGTGCGGGGCGATGACCCGGTAGGTGCCGCTGCCCATGAGCAGGGCGTCGACCGAGGAGACGAAGTCGGTGAAACCGGCGTCGCCCGGACTGCCCGAGCCGTCGGTGACCTCGAGGAAGTCCAGGCCGTCGTCGAGGCGGGCGATGAACCCGTCGACGCTGAGCCCCAGGAACACGTGACCGGTGAACGTCATGGCGGCACGCTCGCACGGACCTCCGACAGTTCCCGGTCCACGGGGCCCGCACACGTGGGCCCCCCTCGATGGGGGGAGCCGTCCCGGGGAGGGCGCAACCTTGCCCGGGGGGCGTCGACATCCCCACCATGACCTCGCTGCTCACCGCGACCGGCCACGGGACCGGCACCCCCGGTGCCCCCGTCGCCACCACCGTCGCCGCCCCCGTCGCCGCCCCCGTGGACCTCGACGCCGCGCTGCTGCCCGGGCCCACCGCACTGCACCGCCGGTTGGCCGCGCGGCTGGCCGACCCGACGGCGCGACCGGCGTGCCTGGTCGTGGTCGGGCTGCTGCGCAAGGACACCGGCTGGCCGCTGACCACGGCGGCGATCACCACGATCACCAGCCTGCTCGCCGGCGCCCTGCGCGGCGACGACTGGCTCGCCCGGGAGGACCACACCGAGTTCGGCGTCCTGGTCGAGGGTGCGCCGACCGATGGCGACGTGGTCGCCGCCCGGCTCACCGGCGTGGTCAGCGGCGCCGTCCCGGGGGTGCACGCGAGTGCCGGCGTGGTCACCCTCGAGGCCGGGCTGACCGTCCACGAGGTCGAGCGCCGGGCGCTGCTGTGCCTGGACGCCGCTCGGCACCGCGGCCCCCAGGCCGTCGTGCACTACGCCGGGACGCGCTGAGCGCCCACCGAGCTCCGTCGGCACCGGGGTGTTCCCCCACCCCCGGTGCCGGCGGTCTCACCCGGCCGCGACCCTCATCCTCCTGTCGAGGGTGAGGGTCGTGTCGTCGGTCCCGGCGACGTCGGCGTCGTGGGTCACGCAGACCACCACCCGGCCGGCCAGCGCGCGGCGCAGGTCGGCCACCAGCGCCGCCGCCGTCGGGTGGTCCAGGTGTGCGGTCGGCTCGTCCAGCAGCACCACGTCGCGGTCGGCCAGCAACGCGCGGGCCGCTGCCAGGCGGCGCCGCTCGCCACCGGACAGGGCGGCCCCGCCCGCGCCCACCGTCGTGTCCAGCCCGTGCGGCAGCCCGGCGACCAGCGGTCCGAGCCCGCACACCTGGACCGCCCGCAGCATCGACTCCTCGTCGACCGTGCCGCGCGGCCCGGCCAGGGCCAGGTTGGCGCGCAGGGAGGAGGCGAAGACGTGGGCCTCCTGCGGCACCCAGGCCATCGCCGTCCGCAGGTCGTCGCCGGCCAGGTCGCCCGTCGGCACCCCGGCGACGTCGTAGCGGCCCGACCGTGGCCGCAGCGCCGCCAGCAGCACGGCCAGCAGCGTGGACTTGCCTGCCCCCGAGGACCCGCGCACCACGAGCCAGCCATCCCGGTCGGCGGTCAGCGACACCCCGCGGAGCACGTCCGGGCCGCCAGGCCATCCGGCGACCAGGTCGTCGGTGGTCAACCGGTCGACCGGCTGCGGGACGGCGACCGGGGTGGCCGGGTCGGGTGCCACGGGTGCGGTCACCACGTCGTCCACCCGCCGCCGGACGTCGTCCCACGCGCCGCGTCGTTGCAGTGACCCGACCCAGGCGGTCAGCGGCTCGGCGAAGGCGAGCGGAGCCAGCACCACCACGGCGAGCGCGGGGCCGGGCAACCCGGCCGACCAGCCCAGCACGGCGGCGACCACCGCGGCCAGGCCGGTGCCCGCGGAGACCGCGCCGTCGGCCAGCGCGCCGCCCCGGACCGCGGCCGCGGCGGCGCGGCGCTGGGCGCGGGTCACCGACCGCACCCGGTCACCGGCGTCCACGGCGAGGCCGTGGGCCCGCAGGTCGGCCGCGCCCTCGAGCAAGGTGCTCGTGCCTTCCAGTGCCTGCACCCGCAGGGCCGCCTCGGTGCGGGCGGCGTCGGCGTCCAGGCCGCGGTGCAGCGCGGCCACCACCGCGACCACGGCCAGCAGGACGGCGAGCACCCCCGCCGCGGCCGCCGGCGAGACCAGGGCGAGGACCCCGCAGCCGACCAGCACCGTGACCGCGGCCACGGCCGGCGGGGTGAGCACTCGCACCGACAGGTCCTGCAGCAGCGCCACGTCGCCGACGACCCGGCCCAGGGCGGCGCCGGGGGTGCGGTCGGCGGCGATGCCCTGCCGGGCGAGCGCCTGCCACACGGCCACCCGGCTCGCCGCGGCCAGCCGCAGCGCCGCGTCGTGGGTGGCCAGCCGCTCGTCCCAGCGGGCGACCGCGCGCAGCAGCCCGAACCCGCGGACGCCGACGATGGCCACCAGCAGCGTGAGCACCGGCGGCATCTCCGACGCCCGCACCACCAGCCAGCCTGACAACCCGGTGAGCGCGACCCCGGCGAGGGCCGTCGCCGCGCCCGCGCCCACCGCCCGGGCCAGGGCGGTCCGTGGCCAGCGCAGCCCGTCCGGGTCAGCGGCCGCTGCGTGCGCAGGCTGGGGCGCAGGCGTGTCCGCGCGCGTCGTCGGCGGCACCTGCGCGGTCGCGGGCACGGTGGCAGCCGCGGGTGCGCGCGGGACCGGGGGCGCGGCCGGCGCCGGCAGGACGACCTCCCGGTCGGCCGCGCGGGCCAGGGCGGGGTCGTGGGTCACCAGGACGGTGCTGATGGTCCCGCGCAACCCGGTCAGGACGGCGCCCACCCGCTCGGTGGCGTCGTCGTCGAGGTGGGCGGTGGGCTCGTCGAGCAGCAGGAGCTCTGCGCCGCGCTGCACCCGCACCAGCGCGCGGGCCAGTGCCACCCGCTGCAGCTCACCGGGGGAGAGGGCGGTGCAGCGGCGGCCGGCGAGGTGGTCGGCGCCGGTGCGGGTCAGCGCGTCGACGACCAGGCCCTCGGCGGCGAGGGCGTCCAGGGGGTCGGCCGGGTCGATGCCGGCGTGCAGCCGCAGCTCGTCGGCGACCGTCTCGCCGACGGTGCGGGGGTGCTGCGGGACGACGGCGACCCGCGCGGGCAGCCCGCCGACCGTGCCCGCGACCTCGGCGGCGGTGGGGAGCGTGCCGGCCAGTGCGGCCAGCAGGGTCGACTTGCCCGACCCCGAGGCCCCGGTCAGCGCCACCAGCTCACCCGGGTGCACCCGCAGCGAGGTGGGCGGCAGGGCGGGCACGGCGCGCCCGGGGTAGCGCACGGTGAGCTCGTCGGCGGTCACCAGCGCACCGCGCGGGTCGTCGGCGGGCGCCCCCGGCGACGGTGCGGCGGCGGGGGCCGCGAGCACGGCGCGGGCGTCGGCGGCGGCCTGCCCGGCGTCGGCGTTGGCGTGGTAGGCCGCGCCCAGGGCCCGCAGCGGCGCGAACGCCTCGGGGGCCAGCAGCAGGGCGGTGAGCCCGATGCCCAGCCCGAGCTGGCCGTGGACCAGGCGCAGACCCACGGTGACGGCGACCAGCGCGACCGAGAGGGTGGCGATCAGCTCGAGCACCAGGGAGGAGAGGAAGGCCAGCCGCAGCGTGGCGTTCGTCGTCCGGCGGTGGTCCTCGCCCAGGCGGGACAGCGCCGCGGTCTGCTCGGCGGCCCGGCCCAGCCCGGTGAGCACCGGCAGGCCGCGCACCAGCTCGGCGACGTGCTCGGCGATCCGGTCCAGGGCGCGGGCGGCGCCGGCGGTCTGGTCGGCGGTGTAGGTCCCGACCAGCACCATGAACAGCGGCACCAGCGGGAGGGTGACCGCGACCAGGACGGCCGAGAGCCAGTCGGTGCCCAGCAGCACCAGCAGCAGCACCGGCGGGACGACGACGGTCTGCGCGAAGGCCGGCAGGTACGTGGCCAGCGCCGGCGCCAGGTCGTGCAAGCGGGTGGTGGTCAGCACCGCGGCCGGTCCGGTGCCGCCGGCGGCCTCGACCGCGGCCGGCGAGGCGGTGAGCCGGTCGAGCAGGCGGTCGCGCAGCTGGTCCTCGCTGCGCCGGGCGTCGCGGGCGGCGAGCACCGCACCCACCGACCCGGCCGCCGCCCGCACCAGGGCGCCGGCGGCGGCGAGGGCGAGCCAGCCCAGCGGCGAGCGCCCGGCGACCACCGCGGCGATGCCCTGCGCCAGCCCCGCGGCCAGGGTGACCATCCCGGCGGTCTGCACCAGGGCGACCACCCCCGCCCGGACGACGGCCCCGGTGACACCGGGGACGCCGTCCAGCGGGGCGAGCGGACCGCGCGCGCTCATGCCGCGGCGTGGTCGTGCTCGGGCTCGGCGGTGAGCCGCTTGCGGAACACCCAGTACGTCCAGGCCTGGTAGCCGAGCACGACCGGGAGACCGAAGGCAGCGACCCAGGTCATGACGGTCAGGGTGTAGTCGCTGACCGACGCGGTGCCCACGAGCACGTCGAACGCGGGGTCGATGGTCGAGGCGACCACGGTCGGGTACCCGGCGCCGAAGATCGCCGCGGTGGAGGCCAGCAGCACCAGCGCCCAGCCGACGAAGGCCTGGCCCTCACGGTCGACCTTGAGGCGGCTCCAGGTGCCGACGACGGCCAGGGCAGCCAGCAGCCACAGCACGGTCGAGACCAGCCCGCCCGACCGCAGCACGACGAGCCCGGCCCAGGCCAGCAGCGGCAGCGCGGCCAGCGGCGACCAGCGCAGGGCGAACGCCCGGGCACGCAGCCGCAGCGGCCCCTCGGTCCGCAGCGCCAGGAACACCGCGCCGTGGACCACCGAGTAGGCGAGCACCGCCACGCCGCCGAGCACGACCGGCCAGCCGAACCAGGAGAACGCCCCGCCCACGCGGTAGCCGTCCGCGCCGATCGGCAGGCCCAGCGTGGTGGCGCCGAGCGCCCCGCCGACCCCCACGGCCGCGACGAGCGAGCCGGTGGTGATCACCCGGGTCCAGGCGGCGTCCCAGCGCGGGTCGTGCTCCTGGTGCCGCCACTCGAACGCCACCGCCCGGACGATCAGGCCCAGCAGCACGAGCACGAACGCCAGGTACATCGAGGGCAGCCAGGTGGCGTACCACCCGGGGAAGGCGGCGAACACCGCGCCGGCGGCGGTGATCAACCAGACCTCGTTGCCGTCCCACACCGGGCCGATGGTGCGCAGCATGAGGTTCTTGTCGGCGCGCTTCTGGGCTGCGGCGTTCTCGCCGGACCCCCGGGCGAGCACGGGCAGCAGCGCGGCGACGCCGAAGTCGAACCCCTCGAGCAGGAGGAAGCCGGTCCAGAGCACCGCGACGGCGACGAACCACAGGGTGGGCAGGTCCATGTCCTCGCTCCTCAGTACGCGAACTGCAGGACGTCGTCGCTGGCGTCGTCGTCCGGCCTGGTGGGGGGTGGGGTGTCGTCGTCGTTGCGGGGGCCGCCACCGATGCCCGGGGTGGGGGTGGTGTCGCCCTCGGTGACGCCCCGGCGGGCGAAGCGGACGATCAGCCCCACCTCGATGACGGCGAGGACGCCGTAGAGCACCCCGAGGCTGATGAGCGAGGTCCACACCTCGGCGGCGGTGATGCCCGGCGAGACGGCCTGCGCGGTGAAGAAGTACACCTGCTCGGCCCGCGGCACGTCGGGGTTGGGGTAGACCACGAAGGGTTGGCGGCCCATCTCGGTGAAGATCCAGCCCGCCGCGTTGCCGACGAACGGGGCGCCGACGGCCAGCAGTGAGCCGTAGACGCCGACCCGCGACGTGGGCACCCGACCCTTCCTGGTCGACCACAGGGCGTAGGCGGCGACGGCGGCGGCCACCATGCCCATGCCGATCATGAGCCGGAAGCCCCAGTAGGTGACCGCGAGCACCGGGGTGTAGTCGATGGGCTCGCCGGCCTTGTCGCCGAAGCTCGGGTCGTCGGGGTAGGTGGCGCCGTACTCGGCGGCGTACTGCTCCTGCAGCTGGTTGACCCCGGGTACCGGGCTCTCGAAGTCGCCGTGGGCCAGGAAGCTGAGGATGTAGGGGATCGTGAACGAGTGCACGTCGTCGCACTCGTTCGAGCCCAGCTTGTTGAAGGCGAAGATCGAGAAGGACGCCGGGGCCTCGGTCTCGCACAGCGCCTCGGCCGAGCTCATCTTCAGCGGCTGCTGCTGGTACATCAGCTTGCCCTGCCAGTCGCCGGTCACGGCGGTGAGCGCGAACGCGGCCAGGGCCACCCAGCCGCCGATGCGCACCGATCGGCGCCAGACGGCGTGGTCGACGTCCTCGGTGCTCCTGTTCGCCAGCTTCCGCTTCCGCAGGTGCCACAGGCCGATGCCGACCAGCAGGGTGCCGGCCACGAGGAGCGAGGCGACCATGGCGTGGGTGAAGGCGGCCAGCGCGGTGTTGTTGGTGAGGACCGCCCAGAAGTCGACCTGGCGCGGGCGGCCGGTCTCCTGGTCGACCACGACGCCCACCGGGTGCTGCATCCACGAGTTCGCCGCGATGATGAAGTAGGCGCTGATCGCCGAGCCGACCGCCGCGGCCCAGATGGTGGCCAGGTGCAGCTTCTTGGGGATGCGGCCCCAGCCGAAGATCCACAGGCCCAGGAAGGTCGACTCCAGGAAGAACGCGAGCAGGGCTTCGAGGGCCAGCAGTGAGCCGAAGACGTCGCCGACGAACCGCGAGTACTCGCTCCAGGCCAGCCCGAACTGGAACTCCTGCACCAGACCGGTGGCCACCCCGAGCACGAAGTTGATGAGGAAGATGCGGCCCCAGAACCGGGTCATGCGCAGCCACTCGGCGCGGCCGGTGCGCACCCACATCGTGTGCATCACGGCGACAAGCAGCCCCAGTCCGATGGTCAGCGGGACCATCAGGAAGTGGTAGACGGTCGTGATGCCGAACTGCCAGCGAGCGATCTCGAGCACGTCCACCGCGGCGGCCTCTCTGCCTGTCGTACGATCGGTCCACTTCTTTCTACGCCATGTAGAACGAACTTTTCTACCTTGCGTAGAAGACGCGCCGGTGATGTACGAGACAGGGGGACGGACGTGGAGTCTCTGGGGGAGCTCGAGCGGGCGGTGATGGACCGGCTGTGGTCGGAGGGGACCGCCCTGTCGGCTGCGGACCTGCGCGACGCGCTGGCCGGTCGCGGGCTGGCGCTCACCACGGTGCACACCGTGCTGACCCGCCTCGAGGGCAAGGGCTTCGTGCGGCACGACGACGCCCGCCCGCGCCGCTTCGCCGCCGTCGCCAGCCGCGAGGAGCACGCCGCGGGCCTCATGCACGAGGTGCTCGGCCAGGCCGCCGACCGGCAGGCCGTGCTGGCCCGGTTCATCGGTTCGGCCACCCCCGGCGAGACCGAGATGCTGCGCGCGCTGCTCGCCGACACCCCCTGACCCCGGCGTCGTCCCCGTGCTGCCGCTGAGTGCCGTGCTGCTGGGCCTGCTGGCGCTCGCGCTGGCCTGGCCGGTGCCCGCGGTGCTCGCCCGCGCCCGGTGGCCGCGCCGCGACCCGGTGGCGGCGCTGGTCTGCTGGCAGGCGATCGGGCTCGCTGGTGGGCTCTCCATCATCGGGGCGCTGCTGGTGCACGGGCTCTCCCCGTGGGGTGGCTCGCTGCCCGAGGCCTGGTGGACGTGGGCCGGGCACTGGGTCACCGGCGCCCAGCCGGCCGCCCCGGTGCGGGGTGACCACTGGGTGGCCCAGACGCTGGCCGCCGTGCTGGCGCTGGAGCTGCTGGGGGTGCTGGTGCTGTCGCTGGTGCGCACCGCACGCACCCGCGCCCGGCACCGTGCCCTGCTCGAGCTGATCGTCGACCCTGTCCCGGGGGTCGACGCCCGGGTGCTCGAGTCGCCGGTGCCGGCCGCCTTCTGCATCCCCGGCGCCCGCCCGCTGCTGGTCCTGTCCTCGGGCATGGTCGCCGAGCTGGCACCGGGCGAGCTGGCCGCCGTCGTGGCCCACGAGCGGGCCCACCTGACCGAGCGCCACCACCTGTTCCTGCTGCCGTTCGTGGCCTGGCGCGAGGCGCTGCCCGTGCTGCCGGCCGCCGGCCGGGCGCACGACGCCGTCCGGGACCTGGTCGAGATGCGCGCCGACGACGTCGCGCTGCGCGCGGTGCCCGGCGCCCGGCCCCGTCGGACCCTCGCGCGGGCGATCGTCGCCGCCGCGGAGGGGGGTGCGCCGCGGGGTGCGCTGGCCGCGCACGGCGGCGTGCTGACCGCCCGGGTGACCAGGCTCCTGGACCCGCCCGCGCCCCTCCCGCGCTGGGGCCGGCCCCTGGCCGTCGGCGCCGCAGCCGCCCTCCTCCTGCTGCCCACGACCCTCCTCCTCGTCCCCGCCCTGACCTGACCCCCGGGCCCCCGGGCCCCGGCCCCCCTGAGGCCGTTGATCTTGCGGATGCGAAACGGGGGCGCGCCGGCGAACGGCGTGTCGGCGTTGCGGACGTGCAAGGTCGCGGGTGGGGGGGCGGGGTCACGGGGTGCCGGGTTGCCAGCCGCGGGACAGCAGTGCCCGGCGGCAGCGGTCGACGACGTCGGCGCGGCGGTGCAGGTGCTGCCTGGCGAAGCGCAGCACGAGCTCGCCGTCGGCGGCCATGGAGGTGTAGCGGTCGACGTCGCGACCGAACCGCTCGACCGTGCGGTGCCCGTCGCCCTCGTACTCCACCCGCACGCGGTACCGGGGCCACCCGAGGTCGTTGTGCGCCACCTCCACCCCCCGCTGGTCGACGACCGCCGGTTGCACCTCGGGGTCGGCAGGTCGCTGTCGAGCAGCCAGACCCGGATGAGGCTCTCTGGTCGGGACACGGCACGGCCGTCCAGCTGCGGCGCACGACGGCGGGCCCGGCGCACTCCACGCACGCGCCCGGAGCGGGCCAGCAGCTCCCAGAGCTGGTCGGCGGTCATCCGCTCGGCGCGCAGCAGGGCGTCACCGGCGGCCACCAGTTCGTCGTCCGGGGTCATCGTGGCGGCCAGGTCCAGCCAGGTGCGCGCCCCCGACGTCACCCGCAGGACGGGAGCCCCGGACTCCTGGTCCATCAGCACCACGACGTCGGCCGGTTCGAGGGCGCGGCTGACGGCGACGAGCCCGCGGTGGCGCGGTGGGGTGGTGCCCGGGGGGACGACGACCTGGGGCCGGACCGGCGGACGGACCAGCGGTGCCCCGTGCAGGGCGGCGGCGGTCTCGAGGCCGAAGGCGGCGGTCGCCGGCAGCACGGTGGTCCAGGCCCGGCAGGTGTTGGTCAGGGTGGGGTCCACCGCGCGGGAGAGGTAGGCGCCCTGGCCGATCCGGACGCCGTCCGTGCGCATCGTCCGCCAGGTCGACCCGGCGGTGAGGGCCGATCGGCGGCTGTACGCGGTGGGGTGCTCGACCATGCCGGCGACCCTGCCGCCGGGACCGCCGGCCCGGACGGCGTCTGCACGATCTGTGGACGGGGGCACCCGATGTGGACAGTGGCCGGCGAGGCGCCGGCGGATCTGCTGGCGCCCCCGCTGCACCGCGCCAGCACGTCGACCATGCAGGACGTCCACGTCGCCACGCCGTACGCCGGCGTGTCCGCGTTGCGGTCCTGCACGATCAACGCCTGGCGAGTGGGGGAGCGGGTCAGGGTTGGTCGTCGACGCGGGACCGGAGGGCGGTGACGTCGTCCTGCAGGGAGACGATGAGCTCGGCCGAGACCAGGGGGTGCCCGTCGTCCAGGAGCAGCCGGATGCGGGCGGCGACCGTGAGCTGCGCCCGGGACCAGCGGCGGTGGCCCCCGGACGAGCGGGCCGGCTCGACCACGCCGGCGGTGTCCAGGCTGCGCAGGAAAGCGACCTGCACGCCGAGCAGCTCGGCGG
Organism: Klenkia sesuvii; assembly: GCF_037083825.1. Lineage (NCBI taxonomy): Bacteria > Bacillati > Actinomycetota > Actinomycetes > Geodermatophilales > Geodermatophilaceae > Klenkia > Klenkia sesuvii. The sequence goes on along the minus strand of NZ_JBAPLU010000005.1, from coordinate 218,084 downwards.
CCTGGCCGATGGTGTACGTGGGCCGGTCGGGGTCGTCGAGCCCCGCGAGCGGGTCGGCGGCCGGAGGGGCGGAGGGCCCCTCCGGCCGGGCCCTGGTCAGCTCTCCACGGCCTGGGTCTGCGCGCCCTCGATGGTGGCGGGGGTGTCGGACCGGCTGACCGTGATCTTGCGGGCCTTGGCCTTCTCCGCGACCGGGATGCTGACGGTGAGCACGCCGTCGTGGTAGCTGGCCTCCAGGCGGTCGGTGTCCAGGCTGCGGCCCAGCACCAGCTGGCGGGTGTAGCTGCCGAACGGGCGCTCGGCCACCGACCACTCCGCACCCTCGAGCTGCGGCACCGAGCGCTCGGCCGAGATGGTCAGCGTGGTGCCCTCGATGGACAGGTCGATCGAGCCGGGGTCGACCCCGGGCAGGTCGAAGTGGGCGACGAACTGGTCGCCCACGCGGTAGGCGTCCATGGGCATGCCGGCCAGGGCGCGGGCGGTGGTGGTGCCGCTGCGGCCGGCGAGCTGGTCGAGAGCGCGGAAGGCCGAGGTGAGCGGGCTGGCGGAGCCGAACGGGTCGTACGCGGTGAGCATCGTGATGACACCTCCGGGAGTGCTGTGCTGTTGTCTCCAGTCGCTGAACCTCCAGCGACGACTACAGAATACCTCCGGTCACCGGCGGGTCAAACATGGTCCGCAGGAGATTTCTTCAGTGCTTCCAGCGGACGGCGCGGCAGACGGCTTCGGGGGTCTGGCCCGCGAAGAGGGCGATCTCCCCACGCCGGACGTCGACCACCGTGGCGGCCAGCTCCTCGCCGAAGGCCCCGGCCAGCACCTCGTCTGCCTCGAAGGCCGCCACCGCCTCCTCCAGCGACGACGGCAACGCCCGGATGCCGGCCTCGCGGCGTCCCTCGTCGCTGAGCGAGGCGGGGTCGACGCCCACCGGGGCGGGCAGGCGGGCGCCGGCGCGCACCCCGGCCAGCCCGGCGGCCAGGCAGCCGGCCAGCACCAGGTAGGGGTTGGCCGCCAGGTCGAAGCACTTCACCTCGACGTTGGCCGAGGCCTGCCGGTTGCCCTCGGGCCCGGTGACGAAGCGCAGCGCGGCCTCGCGGTTCTCCAGCCCCCAGGCGGCGTACGCCCCGGCCCAGTGCGAGGGCACCAGCCGCAGGTAGGAGGCCACCGACGGCGCCCCGACGGCGAGCAGGCCGGGCAGGTGGGCCAGCAGGCCGGCGGTGAAGCCCTCCCCCTCGGCGGTGAGCCCGAACGTGCCCTCGCCACCGCTCATGAGGTTCTCCCCGTCCCGGTTCAGGGACAGGTGCACGTGCCCGCCGTTGCCCACGCCGTCGGCGGTGACCTTGGGGGAGAAGGAGACCCGCAGCCCGTGCTGGGCCGAGACGGCGGTGATGGTGTTCCGCACCAGCAGCGAGGTGTCGGCGGCGGCCACCGGGTCCTGCGCGCCGACCGACAGCTCGAGCTGCCCACCGGCGTACTCGGGGTGGAACTGGTCGACCGCGACGCCCTGCTCGTCCAGCGCCAGCAGCAGGTCGCGGGCGTAGTCGCTGACCTCGGCCAGCCGGGTCATGCCGTAGGCCGGCCCCGACAGCGCGGGCACGAACGCGTCGGCGTCGTCCGGCGTCCCGTCGGGGCGGGCCACCACCCACTCGACCTCGAACGCGGCCCGGACGGCGTACCCGGCGTCGGCGTACGAGGAGACGAGCCGGCGCAGCAGCGAGCGCGAGCACTGCACGTGCGGCACCCCGGCCTGGGTGTACCGGTCCACCGGCGCCCACGCCCAGCCGGGCTGGCCAGCGAGCACGACCAGCCGCGCGAGGTCCGGGTGCAGCCGCAGGTCACCGATCGCGGAGCCGGCGAACCGGCCGGCCACGATGGAGTCGTCGAGCAGGAAGCCGTCGAACACCGGGCTCATGCCCACGCCCCACGCCGCGGCCGAGGGCAGCTTGGCCAGCGGCACGGTCTTGACCCGCGTGATGCCCGAGGTGTCCACCCAGGGCAGGGCGACGGCGGTGACCCCGGCGTCCTCCAGCTCACCGATCAGCGCCTCGGCGGCGGCCCGGCGTTCCTCGCGGGTGGTGCTGTCCAGCTGGTCCACGGCTGCTCCTCCTGGGGTGGGTGCGAGCAGTCTGCCCGTCAGAGGTCGGCGGCGATGGCCCGGGCGACCGCGACCACTGCGGCGCCCAGCTCGGCCTCGTCGTCCCGCGGTCCGGTCCAGACCACCGCGGCGGCCGCGGCGGCCCCGTGCACCGGCGCGGACACGGACCGGACGCCGGGGATGACCTCGCCCTCGCTGACCGCCCACCCGGCGGCCCGCGCGGTGACCAGCTCGGGCCGGTCGTCCTCGCGTGGCGGGTCGGCCATCAGCAGCGCCAGCCCGGGCGCACCGCGGCCGACCGGGTGCCGGGTCCCGGGCCGGCGGGTGACGTGGCTGGGCACGTCGCGCGGCTCGACGCTGACCAGCGTGACGGCGTCGGCCCCGGCGCGGACCACCAGGAACCCGGTGCAGCCGAACCGCTCCACGACCGGGGTGAGCCGGGCGGTGGCGGCGGCCTGCAGGCTGGTGCGCACCCCGCGGGCCAGCATCGACACGGTCAGCCCCAGCCCGAAGCGGCCGGCGTCGTCGCGCTCGACGAAGCCGCGGTCCTCCAGGGTGCGCAGCAGCCGGTAGGTGATCGAGCGGTGCAGGCCGACCTCGGTGGCGATCTCCATGACCGGCCGCGGCGCGCCGGTGGCGGCCAGGTGCTCGAGGATGCGCAGGCCCCGGTCGAGGGTCTGCGACTGGGGTGCGGTCACCGCGGGGTGCCCGCCCCGGGCCGGAAGGCCGGGCCGTGGCCGGGCACCACGAGGGTGGCCAGCGTCAGGACCCGCTCGCGCTGGGCGCGCAGCTGGTCCCGGTCGGGGGTGTAGGGGTCATCCGCGGGTCCCTCGGCGGTCCACCACAGGTGGGTCAGGGCGACGACGTCGTCGGCGGTGCCCACCAGGGTGGTGATGTCCTGCGGCGTGTGACCCGGGGTGGCCAGCAGCCGGACCGCCGGCGTGAGCTGCACGCCCTCGGCCGCGCGGCGCTCCAGGTGGTCACCGGTGATGACCGACGCGACGTCGTGCACCGGCACCGGGGGGAAGAGCGCGATGTTCACCGTGTGGTCGAGGTGGTGGTGGCTGACCACGACGTCGGTGACGTCGGCAGGTGCAACACCGAGGTCCTCCAGCGGCTGCAGGATCAGTTCCCGGTCGGCCACCATGCCGGGGTCGACCACGACCACCCGGCCGGCGTCGCGGACGAGGGAGACGGTGCCGGCCACGTGCGGCAGTCGGGCGTAGCCCTCGACGAGGACGTCGAGGCGGGCGGTGCGGGCGAGGTCCTCGGTCACGGTGTGCTCCAGTCGGTGCGGGCGGGTCGGACGGTGCCGGTCACCTCACCCCACCGATGCGGGACCGCGTCTCCCTGTTCTTCATGGGAGCAGCGTGCTCGCCTGGTGAGCAGGACAGTAGCTGCTGGCTGAGCCGGGCCACAACCTCAGCCCGCGCGTTGCTCCAGCAGCGGGGCGATGCGCAGCGGGACGACCTCGACCAGTGCGATGGAGGTGCTGGCCCGCTCGACGCCCGGAGCGGCCAGCACCAGCTCGGTGATCCGGTACAGGTCGGCGGTGTCGACGGCGACCACCCGCGCCAGCAGGTCGGCGTCACCGGTCGTGGCCAGCACCTCGACCACCTCGGGGATCGCGGCCAGGGCGGCGGCGGTCTCGGCCTGGGCGTCGCGCTGGCTGACCGACAGCGTCATGAACGCCAGCAGGGTGCGCCCCAGGGCGGTGATGTCCACGCGGCGGCTGGGCTCGCGGAGGGGGCCGTCGTCCTCCAGTCGCCGCAGCCGGGCGTGCACCGTGTTGCGGGCCAGCCCGAGCCGGGTGGCCAGCGCCATGGTCGAGGCCTGCGGGTCGTCGTCGAGGGCCAGCAGGATGCGGGCGTCGGTGGCGTCGAGGGTGTGCACGGTGCGCAGCTCGCTCTCGCTCGTCGGGTTCGTCGGTGGGCAGATCGCTCACCGTGTCGCACGATGGTTGCGCACATTCGCAGCTCGGTCGACCGTTCTCCGCATGACCGCCCTGGACGAGCGACCCGTGACCACGCCCGCCGCGACCACCGTGACCGTGGCGGGCTACCTGGGCACGCGGCTGCGGCAGCTGGGTGTCGACCACCTGTTCGGCGTCCCGGGTGACTTCAACCTCGACCTGCTCGACGGGCTCGCCGACGGCGGTGCGGGCGGGCCGGCCTGGGTGGGCTCGCCCAACGAGCTGGGGGCCGGGTACGCCGCCGACGCCTACGCCCGCGTGCGCGGCCTGGGCGTCGTCGTCACCACCTACGGGGTGGGGGAGCTGTCGGCGCTCAACGCGCTCGCCGGCGCGTACGCCGAGGACGTCCCGCTCGTCCAGGTCGTCGGAGCGCCCCGCCGGGCCGCCGCGCAGACCGGCGCGCTCGTGCACCACACGTTGGCCGACGGCGACTTCGCGCATTTCTCCCGCGCCGCCGCCGAGGTCACGGTGGCCGCCGAGACGCTCACCGCCGGCCGCGCCGCCGAGCAGATCGACGCCGTCCTCCTGGCCGCCATCACCCACCGCAAGCCCGGCTACCTCGCCGTCCCGCAGGACCTCGCGCTCGCCGAGGTCGACGCAGCACCCCTGGCCGAGCGGCTGGCGCCGACCTCCGACCCCGCGACGCTGGCCGCGTTCGAGGCCCGGCTGACCTCCTCGCTGGCCGAGGCGCAGTGCCCGGTGCTCCTCGTGGGCCACCTGGTGACCCGCCTCGGCCTGGCCGCCGAGCTCGCCGACCTGGCTGCCCGGCACGGGGTCGCGGTGGTCACCCAGGTCTCCGCCCGCGGCGTGCTGGACGCCGACCACCCCTCGTTCGCCGGGGACTACGCCGGCACGATGCTCCCCGGCCCGGCGGTCGACCTGGTCGCCGACGCCGACGTCGTCGTCCACGTGGGCACCGTGCTCACCGCCGAGCTGACCGGGTTCGGGTCGCACCGCCGTCCCGACGCGCGCACCCCCGTCCTGGCCGCGGCCACCGCCGGGTTCGGCGACGAGGACCGCGGCCGGGTGCTGCTGCCCGACGCGCTGGGCGCGCTCGACCGCGCGCTCGCCGGCCGGGTGGGCCCCCGGTTCGAGCGGCCCGCCGTCCCGGCGCCCGCGCTCCCGGCCCCGGCTGACCAGCTCACCCAGGCGCAGCTGTGGCGCACCCTCGCCGACCGGCTGCCGGCCGGCGCCGCGCTGCTGGCCGACACCGGCACCGCCTGGTTCGGTGCGCTGGACCTGCCGCTGCCGGCCGGGACGACGCTGTCGGGGCAGCCGATCTGGAGCTCGATCGGCTACGCGCTGCCCGCCGTCCTCGGGCAGGGGCTGGCCGACCCGGGCCGCCGTCCGGTGCTGGTGATCGGGGACGGCGCGGCGCAGATGACCGTGCAGGAGCTGTCGACCATCGCCGCGCGCGGGCTGACCCCCGTCGTCCTGCTGCTGGACAACGCCGGCTACACGATCGAGCGCGCGCTGCAGTCGCCCCGCGCGGCCTACAACGACGTCGCCGCGTGGGACTGGGGGATGCTCGTCGCCGGCTTCACCGGCGGCCGGGCCGGCTACGCCGAGGCGAGCACCGGTGCCGACCTCGACGCAGCCCTGGGTGCCGCGTTCGCCGACACCGGGCGCATGCACGTCGTCCGGGCGGTGCTCGACGCCGACGACACCCCGCCGCTCGTCGACGCCCTCGCCCGGTTGGCCACCGCTGCGAAGGGCTGAGCGTCACGACCGTGTGACGACTGCGCGGCGGAGGAGCGCACCCCTTCCGCCGGGGGCTCGTGGACCGCACACTCCGGTTGCTCCCTGCAACGACGAGATGAGGTGCCGCGTGGCCGATGTGGAGACCCCGAGGACGGGTGGCCTGCGCCGCTCGCTGTCGGTGTGGCAGGCGATCGGGCTGTCCGTCGCGTTGATGGCGCCGTCGATGGCGGCCAACATCAACCCGCAGGCCACCGCGGGCACGGTCGGGCGGGCGGTGCCGCTGGCGTTCCTGCTCGCCGCGGTCGGCGTGCTGCTCGTGGCCTACGGGTTCGTGCGGCTGTGCCAGCACTTCCAGCACGCGGGGTCGGTCTACGCCTTCGTCGGCGCCACCCTCGGCCCGCGCGCCGGGTTGTTCTCGGGCTTCGGCTTGCTGGGCACCTACTGCTTCTACGGCGTGGTGACCGCCTCGGCGACCGGCATCTTCGGCACGGCGTTCCTGCAGGAGGTCGGCATCTGGCCGAACCCGCCGGCGTGGGGCCCCTTCGTGCTGGTGGCGCTGGCCCTGGTCGGGGCGTTCCTGCTCACGGTGGTCCCGGCCAAGCGCGGCACCAGCGTGCTGCTCACCGTCGAGGGCGTCACGGTGGCGCTGATCCTGGTGATCGTGGCCGTCGTGCTGGTGCGGCTGCTGGGCGGCTCGACACCCGACGAGGGCACGTTCGCCGGTGGCTCGTTCACCCTCGACGTCTTCAGCGTCGCACCCGGCACCGACGTCTCCGCGGTGTTCCTGGGCGTGGTCTTCGGGTTCCTCTCCTTCGCCGGCTTCGAGGCCGCGGCGACGCTGGGGGAGGAGGCCCGCAACCCGCGCCGGGACATCCCGCGCGCCATCCTGGGGACGGCGCTGTTCGGCGGGGTGTACTTCGTCGTGGTCACCGCGGTGGAGATGATGGCCTTCGGCACCGACGACGCCGGGGTGGCCGCGTTCGCCGCCTCGCCCTCGCTGCTGGGCGACATCGGCACCGCCTACATCGGGTCGTGGATCGGGGACCTCATCACCCTGGGCGCGGCGATCAGCGCCTTCGGGTGCTGCCTGGCCTGCGTGGTGGGGGCCTCGCGGCTGGTGTTCGCCTTCGCCCGCGACACCGCCGGTGAGGGCCGGTCCACGTCGGGCCTGGCCGCGGTCAACCGCGAGGGTGCACCGGCCCGGGCGGCGCTGGCCGCCACCGTCGTCATGGCGCTGATCGTCCTGGTGAGCGCACTGTTCTTCGGCGCCGAGGCGGGGGACACGTTCTTCTGGTCGGGCACCATCGGGACGCTCATCCTGCTCGTGGCCTACGTGCTGACCACGGTCGGGGCGATCCGGTTGGTGTTCGTGCAGCGCCGCATGCCGCACGTGCCGATGTGGCAGGTCGTCGTCCCGGTGGCCGCGCTGGTGGTGCTCGGCTACACGATCGTCCGCAACGTCTTCCCGTACCCGGCGTACGCGGACGGGGCGCCGTTCTGGTTCCCGGTCGTGGCCGGGGTGTGGTTGCTGGCCGGGCTGGTCGCCGTCCTGGCGGTGCCGGCGGTCGCCCGCCGCGCCGGCCGGGCGCTGATGGCCGCCGAGCTGGGTGACCGGGAGCCCGTCGGGACCTGACGCGGGTCCGCGGCGCCCGGAGGAGCTGTCCGGGGGCACTCTGTGCGCATGGCCGACACCGACGTCTCCCCGTTCCGCGTCGAGGTCCCGCAGGCGGAGGTGGACGACCTGCGCGAGCGGCTGACCCGCACCCGGTGGCCGGTGGACCAGGACCTCGACGGCGAGCGCGGCATCCCGTTGTCGCTCACCCGACGGCTGGTCGAGCACATGGCCGGCGCCTGGGACTGGCGCGAGCACGAGGCGGCGCTGAACGCCCATCCTCAGGTGACGACGACGATCGACGGCACGCGCATCCACGCCGTCCACGTGCGGTCGGCCCGGGAGGACGCACCCGTGCTGGTGCTGCTGCACGGGTGGCCCGGGTCGGTGGTCGAGTTCCTGCGGGTGGTCGGTCCGTTGGCGGAGACCGCGCACGTCGTCGTCCCGTCGCTGCCCGGGTACGGGTTCTCCGGTCCGACGCCGACCGGCGGGTGGACGTCGCAGCGCATGGCCGCGGCGGTGGCCGAGCTGATGGCCCGGCTGGGGTACGACCGCTACCTCGTGCACGGCGGCGACTGGGGCTCGCGGGTGGCGCGCGACCTCGCCGTCGTCGACCCCGACCACGTGGCCGGCATCCACGTGACGATGGTGAACGGCCTGGAGCCGGCCGACGGCGGGGACGAGCGGGCGGCCGCGCGGGCGACGCGGTACGCCGAGGAGCTGGGCGGCTACTTCAAGACCCAGGCCACCAAGCCGCTGTCGCTCGCGTACGGGCTCACCGACTCACCCGTGGGGCAGCTGGCGTGGATCGCCGAGCGGTTCCGCGACTGGACCGACCCCGCGTCGGACGTCCTCGGCCCGGCGACCCTGGACCTCGTGCTGGCGAACGTGGCGGTCTACTGGTTCACCGGCACCGCGGGGTCGTCGTCCCAGCTGTACTGGGAGCGGCGCGCGCACCCGGACGACGAGTGGTCGCGCACCGTGCCCACCGCGGTGTGCGTGCTGCCGCACGACCTGCGGCTGCCGGTGCGCTCGTCGGTGGAACCGGCCGTCGACCTGGTGTCCTGGACCGAGCTGCCCCGCGGCGGGCACTTCCCGGCCATCGAGGTCCCCGACCTCCTGGTGGAGGAGCTGCGGGGCTTCGTGTCGAAGGTCTGGCCCGGCCAATGACACGTGTGCGGCCGTCGCCGGCCCCACCGAGTGGCGTCTGAGGGTTCGTGATCGGGGGTTCTCGAACCCTCAGACGCCACTCGATGAGGTCGGCCCGGGTGGGGTCGCGCACGGGCTCAGTCCAGCAGGTAGTGGCGCAGCGTGGGGCCGAGCCAGGCCTGGGCCTGGTCGCGGGTCATGGCGACCAGGGGCGGCAGGCGCAGCACGTAGCGGCCGAGCGCGAAACCGAGCACGGTGGCGCCGACCAGGGCGGCGCGCTCGGGGGCGCGGTCGTCGGTGACCGCGGCCAGCGCCGGACCCACCTGCCGGGCGAACACCCCGCGCATCGCGTCGGCGGCCACCTCGCTGGTCGCCGCGGCCCGCAGCAGGGCGAGGAAGGTCGGGTCGCCCTCCCACACCGCGAAGAAGCGGTCGACCAGCACCTTGGACAGGTCACCGGCCCGCACCCCGGTGAGGTCGGGCAGCCCCAGGTCCAGGTCGGCGGCTCGGGTGAACAAGCCCTCCTTGCTGCCGAAGTACCGGATGACCAGCGCGGGGTCGACGCCGACGTCGCCGGCCACCGCGCGGATCGTCGTCCGGTCGTAGCCGTCGGCGGCGAACCGGCGGCGTGCTGCGTCCAGCAGGTCGTCCCGGGTCGACGCGGCATCGCGCGGCCGAGCAGGCATGTCATCGCTCGTGGACATGACACCCAGGATAAGTCACCAGGTGTTGACACGAAAGCTAGCCTCGAAGTCATCGAGCGATGACATGGAGGTGGGCTTGGACGACGTCCTGGTGGTGGGGGCCGGTCCGACCGGCTGCACGGTGGCCGCCGAGGTGGCCCGCACCGGCGCGCGGGTGACGCTGCTCGACCGGCACGAGGCACCCAGTCCGCTGTCGCGCGCCTTCGGCGTGCACGCCCGCACCCTCGAGCAGCTCGACAGCCGGGGCCTCGCCGACGAGCTGGTCGCCACCGGCACCCCGGTCGACCGGTTGCAGCTCGTGGGGCGCGCCGGCATCGACCTCTCGCACCTGCCGACCCGGTTCCCCTTCGTGCTGATGACGCCGCAGGTGAACGTGGACCGGTTGCTGGAGCGGTACGCCCGCGACAGCGGCGCCCGGGTCGAGCGCGGGGTGCGGGTGACCGGGCTGCAGCAGGACGCCGACGGCGTCACCGTGACAGCTGGCGACCGCACCTGGCGGGCCCGGTACGTGGTGGGTGCCGACGGCGTGCACAGCACGGTGCGGCAGCTGGCCGGGATCGGTTTCCCCGGCCGGTCGGTGCTCCGCTCGGTGCTGCTGGCCGACGTCCGGCTCGACCTGCCGCCGGGCGACCTGCGGGTCGACGTCGACGGGCACGGCTTCGGCTTCCTCGCCCCGTTCGGCGACGGCTGGTTCCGGCTCATCGGCTGGGACCGCCGCCACCAGCCCGGCACCGACGTCCCGGTGGGCCGGGGCGAGGTCGACGGGTTGCTCGACCGCGTGTTCGGGCTGCCGACGGGCGAGGTGCGGTGGAGCTCGCGGTTCGCCAGCGACGAGCGACAGGCACCCACCTACCGCGCCGGCCGGGTGTTCCTCGCCGGCGACGCCGCGCACGTGCACTCACCCGCCGGCGGGCAGGGCATGAACACCGGGATCCAGGACGCGTTCGACCTCGGCTGGCGGCTGGCCACCGACGACCTCGACGGCTACGAGCGCGAACGCCACCCGGTCGGCCGGACGGTGCTGCGCTCCAGCGGCGCCACCATCCGACTGATGACCCTCGGTGGGCTCCCGGGCCGGGTCGCGCGCACGGTCGCGCTGCGCGGACTGCTGAGGCTCCCGCCCGTGGCCCACCGCGGCGCCGGCATGTTCTCCGGCATCGCGATCCGCTACCCCGGCCCGGGACCGGTCGGCACCCGCGCCGCCGGTGTCCCGCTGCGCGGCCCGCGCCTCGCCGAGCGCCAGCGGTCGGCCAGCTTCGTCACGATCCCCGCCACCGACCGCACCGACGGCGGCCCCGGCCTCCTGGTTCGCCCCGACGGCTACGTCGCCGAGGTGCTCGCCTGACCCCGGCCGGGATGGTGTGAGCCCGGCGATGCGTCCAGGATCCCGCCGTCCAAGCAGACTCCGGCCCTGCAGCGCCGCAGTCTGCCTGGACGGCGTGAGTCTGCGGCGGACGGCGGGCCGCAGTCTGCCTGGACGGCGTGGGTCTGCGGCGTGGGAGCGGCCCGGGTCAGTCCGCGGTCACGCCGGTCAGCTGCTCGGACGCCGTCCAGAGGTCCTTCGCGAGCTGGACGTCGGAGGCCTCGCGGGACCGGCCGACCAGCGTCGGGGCGCCCCGGCCCTCCTGGAAACCCGACGGGCCGGCGTAGCTGCCGCCGGGCAGGTCGGCGGTCGCGGCGAACAGCGTGGGCAGTGCGCCGTCGGCGTCGGACTGGGCGATGAACCGGTTGCCGAGCTTCATGACCAGGTCCTTGAGCCGGTTCTCGGTGTGCGACTGCAGGTTGGTCGCGGCGTAGCCGGGGTGCGCGGCCATCGAGCGCACGGTCGACCCGGCCGCGGTGAGCCGCCGCTGCAGCTCCAGGGAGAACAGCAGGTTGGCCAGCTTCGACGCCCCGTAGGCGCCGGTGTCCGAGTAGGGCCGCCGCTCCCAGTCCAGGTCGTCGAGCACGATCGTCCCGTTGCGGTGCAGACCCGAGGAGACGGTGACCACCCGGTCGGTGACGTGGGGGAGCAGCAGCACCGTCAGCGCGAAGTGGCCCAGGTGGTTCGTGCCGAACTGCAGCTCGAAGCCGTCGGCGGTGCGGCCGGCCGGCACCATCATGATCCCGGCGTTGTTGACCAGCAGGTCCAGGTCGCCGGTCCAGGACGAGGCGAACTCCCGCACCGAGGCGAGGTCGGCCAGGTCCAGCCGCCGCACCTCGACGTCCCCGGTGATGGACCGCGCGGCGGTCTCGCCGCGCGAGGTGTCCCGCACCGCGAGCACGACGTGCGCCCCCGCCGCGGCCAGTGCGCGTGCGGTCGCCAGCCCCAGGCCCGAGTTGGCGCCGGTGACGACAGCGGTGCGGCCGGCCTGGGACGGGATGTCGGCGGTGCTCCACGGGGTGCTCATGCGCCCACGGTAGGAGGATGCGCCCGTGGACCTCGCAGACCTCGACCTCGTCGACCACCACTGCCACGGGCTGATCACCCGCGACCTCGACCGGCCCGAGTTCGAGTCGCTGCTCACCGAGGCCGCCGCGCCGAGCGCGCTGGGCGGCACGCTGTTCGACTCCCAGATCGGCTTCGCACTGCGCCGGCACTGCCCGCCGCTGCTGGACCTGGAGCCGCACGCCGACCCCGACGCCTACCTCGCGCGCCGCGCCGAGCTGGGTGCCGCCGAGGTCAACCGTCGGCTGCTGGCGGCCACCGGCACGCAGACCTTCCTGGTCGACACCGGGTACCTGCCCGAACCGATCACCACCCCCGACGAGCTGGCCGCCCTCACCGGCGGGCAGGGGCGGGAGATCGTGCGGCTCGAGCTGGTTGCGTCGCAGGTGCTCGAGCAGGTGGGCGCCGGCGCGTTCCCCGACGCCTTCCGCGCCGAGCTCGGACGGCGCTGCGCGACCGCCGTCGGGGTCAAGTCGATCGCCGCGTACCGCGCCGGGCTGGCCCTCGGCGGGGAGCGCCCCACGGACCTGGCGGTGACCGCCGCCGCCGACCGGTTGCTGCAGTCGGGCAGCACCCGCGTCGCCGACCCGGTGCTGCACGAGTTCCTGGTCTGGTCGGGCATCGACCTGCAGATGCCCGTGCAGTTCCACGTCGGCTACGGCGACGCCGACACCGACCTGCACCGGGGGGACCCGTTGCTCATGACCGACCTGCTGCGGGCCACCGAGCCGTTCGGCGTGCCGATCATGCTGCTGCACACCTACCCGTTCCACCGCAACGCCGGTTTCCTGGCCCAGGTGTTCGGTCACGTGTTCGCCGACGTCGGCCTGGCCACCCACAACCTGGGCGCGCGGTCGGCTGCGCTGGTCCCCGAGCTGCTGGAGCTCGCCCCCTTCGGCAAGGTGCTGTTCTCCTCCGACGCGTTCGGCCTGGCCGAGCTGTACCTGCTGGGCACGGTGCTCTTCCGGCGGGCGCTGGGCGGGTACCTCGGCTCCGGGGTCGAGGACGGCGCCTGGACGGCGGACGACGCCCACCGGGTCGCCCGGATGGTCGGCGCCGACAACGCGCGGCGGGCCTACCGCCTGTGACGTCCCGGCAACGGGGCACCGGCACGATGGCCGGGTGAGCACCCACCCGCACGCCCCCGCCCCCCACGGGACCGACCTCGACCGCTGGTTCGACCGCCTGCACGCCGCCGTCCTGGCGGAGCTGCCGGCCGCGGTGCAGCTGCGGCACGACCTGCACGCCGACCCCCGCCGCTCCGGCGACGAGGCCGACACCGCCGCCGCGGTGGTCGCCGCCCTGGGGCAGGGCGAGGGGCGCGAGGTGGCCGGCACCGGGCGGCTGGTGCGCATCCGGCCAGCTGGGGGCAACGCCACCGGGCCGACCGTCGCGCTGCGCGCCGAGCTCGACGGGCTGGTCGTGCGGGAGCAGACCGGCGTCGACTGGGCGTCGGCCAGCGCCGTGATGCACGCCTGCGGGCACGACGCGCACCTGGCCGGGCTGGTCGCCGTCTGCCGCGCGGTGGCCAGGGTGGGCGGGCCGGCCCCGCTGCTGGCCCTGCTGCAGCCGCGCGAGGAGTCGGCCCCCTCGGGCGCCCGCGACGTCGCCGGCTCGGGCGTGCTGGCCGAGGAGCAGGTGGTGTCGGTGGTGGCCGCGCACGTGCAGCCGCAGCTGGCCGCAGGCGTCGTCAACGCGACCCCCGGCCCGGTCAACGCCGCCACCGACGAGTTCACGATCACCGTCACCGGGCACGGTGGTCACGGCGGCTACCCGCACACCACGCACGACCCGGTGCTGGCGCTGGCCGCGGTGGTGGTCAACCTGCAGCAGCTGGTCAGCCGGCGGGTGGACCCCACGGTGGGCGCCGTCCTGGCCGTCACGCAGCTCGACGCGGGCTCGAGCTTCAACGTCGTCCCCGACACCGCCCGCGCCCGCGGCGGCCTGCGGGTGATGCGCGAGAGCGACCGCACGGCGCTGCTCACCGCCCTGACCGAGGTCGCCGAGCACACCGCGGCGGCCTACGGCTGCTCGGCCGAGGTGCACAGCGAGAGCAACGAGCCGGTGCTGGCCAACGACGCCGAGCTGGCCCGCGCGGCGCTGCCGTGGCTGGAGCGCGCTGGGGTGGCGGTCGACGACACCTGGCGGTCCTTCGGCGCCGACGACTTCAGCCACTACTGCGCCGACGCGCGCGGGCTGATGCTCTTCCTCGGGGTGGACGGCGGGCCGGCCGACGCGCTGGGTCGCCGTCCGGGCCTGCACGCACCCCGCTTCCTGCCCGGCGACGACACCGTGGGGCAGGTGGCCACGGCGCTGCTGGCCGGGTACCTGGCCGGGGCGCAGCTGCTGGGCGCGGCGCCCAACCACCTAGCCTGACCGTCGTGCCGGCCCACTCCCACTCGCACGCCCACGACGACGAGACCCCGCCGACCCCCGAGATCCTCACCCGCCGCCGGCGAGCCACCTGGCTGATGCTGCTGGTGCTGGTCCCCATCGCGCTGGCGACGGTCGTGGGGCTGGTCGCGCTGTGGCCCTCCGGGGAGGCGTCGCGGGCGCAGCAGGCCGCCGAGTCCTTCCAGCCGCCGGGGACGACCTACCCCGACGCCACCATCGCCTCGCTCGAGACCTACGACTGCTCCGACGGGTCGGTCTCGGGGCAGCAGCTGACCTGCGGCACCGCCGTGGTGGAGGTGACCGACGGCGACGGCGCAGGCGACTTCGTGTCGGTCGAGCTGCCGCCCGAGGTCATCGGGGTGGGGGTGGAGACCGGCGACGGCCTGGTGCTCACCCGCTCGACCGACCCGACCACCGGGGACCCCAGCTACGCCTTCTCCGACTTCCAGCGCAGCACCCCGATCCTCACCCTGGCGCTGGCCTTCGTGCTGGTGGTCGCCGCGGTCGCCCGGTTGCGGGGCATCGCGGCCCTGGTCGGGCTGGGGGTGGCGTTCGTCGTCCTGCTGCAGTTCATCCTGCCGGGGATCCTCACCGAGTCCTCCCCGGTGCTGGTCACGCTGGTCGGCAGCGCGGCGATCATGTTCGTCGTCCTGTACCTGGCCCACGGGTTCAGCGCCCGGACGACGACGGCCCTGATCGGCACGCTGTTCGGGCTGATCCTGGTCGCGGTGCTGGGCGCGCTGGCGGTCTCGGCGGCGCGGCTGACCGGCTTCTCCAGCGAGGAGACGATCACGCTGCAGAACTTCGACCCGACGCTGGACTTCTCCGGGCTGGTGCTGGCCGGGATCACCGTCGCCGGGCTCGGCGTGCTCAACGACGTCACGATCACCCAGGCATCGGCCATCTGGCAGCTGCACGAGGTCGACCCCACGATGACCGGCCGGCAGCTGTTCGCCCGCGGCATGCAGGTGGGCCGCGACCACATCGCCTCGACGATCTACACGATCGTGTTCGCCTACGCCGGCGCCTCCCTGCCGGTGCTGCTGCTCATCGAGGTCTACGAGCGGCCGCTGTGGACGACGATCACCGGCACGCTGGTCGGCGAGGAGGTCATCCGCACGCTGGTGGGGGCCATCGCGCTGGTGCTGGCCGTCCCGGTGACCACGGCGGCCGGGGCGTTCTTCGCCAAGGCGGCCGGCGACAAGCCGGCGCCGCGGCTGCTGGCCAGGGTGGGCCGGTGAGCCGAGCCGACGAGCTGCTCGCCGCGGCGGCCGCCGCCCCCGGGTTCATGCCGGCCGACGAGGGCCGCGCCCTGCACGACGCCGCGCTGGCCGTCGAGGTGCCCGGGCCGCTGCTGGAGATCGGCAGCTGGATGGGCAAGTCGGCGCTGTACCTGGCGGCCGCGGCGGTGCGGACCGGGCGCACCGTGGTCACCGTCGACCACCACCGCGGCTCCGAGGAGCACCAGCCCGGGTGGGAGTACCACCAGCCCGAGCTGGTCGACCCGGCCACCGGCCTGCTGGACACGCTGCCCTCGTTCCGGCGCACCGTGCACCCGGCCGAGGACGTCGTGGTCGCGGTGGTCGCCCGGTCCGAGGTGCTGGCGCAGGTCTGGACGACGCCGCTGGCGCTGCTGTTCCTCGACGGCTCGCACACCGAGGAGAGCGCCCGCCGCGACCAGGAGGCCTGGGTGGGGAAGCTGTCGGTCGGCGGCACGCTGGCCATCCACGACGTGTTCCCCGACCCCGCCGACGGCGGGCAGGCGCCGTTCGGGGTCCACCAGCGGGTGCTGGCCTCGGGGGAGTTCACCGAGCTGCCCGGCACGGGTTCGCTGCGGTTGCTGCGCCGGCTGCGGTGAACCGCGTGCCGGTGGTCCGGGGCACGATGGGGCGGTGACCGCACCCGAGGAGCTGCTGTGCCGGGCCCGCACCGAGACCCGGGCGCAGATCGCAGGGCTGACCGCCGAGTACGCGGCGGTGGTCGAGGCGTCGCGGGGCTCCAACGCCGACGACGAGCACGACCCCGAGGGCCAGACCATCGGCTTCGAGCGGGCGCAGCTGGCCTCGGTGCTCGACCAGGCCCGCACCCGGCTGGCCGAGCTCGACGCCGCGGTGTCCCGGGTGGCCGACGGCAGCTACGGCCGGTGCGAGGTCTGCGGTGCCCCGATCGGCGAGGCTCGCCTGCAGGCCCGCCCCGCCGCGCGCACCTGCATCCAGCACGCCTGAGCGGGCCGCGGCGGCCGTGCCCGCGCCGCACCACGCGCAGCGGGAGCGCGAGCGCGCGCCCACGCGCCTTTCCCGGCCGGGTGACCCGCCCGCCCGCGCACCGGCGGGGACGATGCGCGGGCGGGCGCCCGTCGACCGGCCGAGGCCCGTCTGGCCGCGCACCCGGGAATGCCGCGCACCCGGGAATGCCGCGCACCCGGGAATGCCGCGCACCCGGGAATGCCGCGCACCCGGGAATGCCGCGCACCCGGGAATCAGGTGTACGACCAGGCCTGGGGCCCGGGGCCGGCCCCATCAGCAGTGCGAGTGCGCCCGGGTGCGGCGCGAGGTCCACCCGTCGACCGCGCAGACACTGGCTGCGCGGCCGTCGCCTTCCCGGGTGCGCCGCACCTGACCCTGCTGGCCGAGACGGTGGACGAGCACCAGCCGGACGGCGACCGACACCTCGAGGCGGCCGTGCACCGGGCCCTCACCTCCTGCGCCGACGCCGGCGTCGAGCTGGTCGAGTTCGACGGCCACGTCACCGACCCGCACCTGCACCCGCTGCTGCAGCGACTGCCCCGCGTCGGGGCCGACCCGCTCGACCTCGTCGAGGTCAGCTGACCAGCAGCCCCACCGTCGTCCAGACCAGGACGCCGGCCCCGAGCAACCGCCGGAACGGGTTCACCCCGCGCAGCAGCTCGTCACCGGCCCACCACACCAGCGTGACCCGGGTGCCGACGACGACCGCCGTGCCCCAGGGGCCGTCCTCGACCACCTGCCGCACCAGCGTCAGGGCGAGGAACAGCCAGGCGGCGACGTTCGGCCACTGCGCCACCGTCCAGCGCCGGTCGGCCCGGGTGCGGTCGGCGAGCAGCCAGTCCAGCCCCCGCCGCACCGCACCTGGGCCTGCGTCGCTCACCGCGGCTCGGCCGCCAGGAACGCCGGGTCGGTGAAGAGCGCCGCGCCGGGGGTCGCGCCGGAGAGGGCGTCGGCGGCCAGGACGACGGCGGCCGCCGTCCAGGTGGTGCGCTCGACCGGCCAGACGGCGTCGTCGGCGTAGACGTAGCCGGTCCAGTAACCGCCGTCCTCGGCCCGCAGGTGCTGCATCGCGGCCAGCTGCTCGGTCGCGGCATCGACCTGGCCGGCCGCGGCCAGCGCCATCGCCAGCTCGCAGGTCTCGGCGCCGGTCACCCACGGCCGGTCGGCGACGCACCGCACGCCCAGCCCGGGGACGACGAACACGTCCCACGACAGCGCGAGCCGGTCGAGGGCGTCCTGGCCGGTGAGCGCGCCACCGAGCACCGGGTAGTACCAGTCCATCGAGAACCGGCCCCGGTCGGCGAACGCCTCGGGACGGGTCGCCACCGCCTCCTGCAGGCGCCCGGCGGCCGCACGCCAGCGCGACCGGTCGGCGCCCGCGCGCTCGGCCAGCGCCAGCCCGCACCGCAGGGCCTGCAGCAGCGACGACGACCCGGTCAGCAGGGCGACGTCGTCGGGGGTGTCGTCGGGGCGCAGCGCCCAGCCCACCGCGCCGGTGGACAGCTGCATGCGGCACACGAGGTCCAGGGCGTGCGTCACGGGGGCCAGCCAGCGCCCGCCGGAGGACCCGGTGACGAGTGCGTGGTGCAGGGCGCCCACCGCCAGGTAGCCGGCGTGGTTGGCCTCGACGCCCGGGGCGGTCACCGTGCCGTCGCGCCACTCCGACGGGAAGCCACCGGAGGGCAGCTGCCGGGCGCACAACCAGTCGAGGGCCGCAGCGCCGGCGTCGGGCCGCCCGCCGGCGGTGAGGGCCATGGCCGCCTCGACGGAGTCCCAGGCGTCGAGCTGCCCGCCCCGCCACCACGGCAGCATGCCGTCGGTGCCCTGCTCGGCGGCCACGGCCGCGACCGTCGCGGCGACGTCGTCGGCCCCCAGCACCCCCGGGACCTCGGGCAGCATCACCAGGGCTTGGTCGCGTAGACGACGAGGCTCTTGCCGATCACCGGGTCGAGCACCTTCTCGGCCGTGCGGGTGACCCATGGACGCGCCACCAGGTCCCACACCAGCAGCCGGTGGTAGGCCCGCACGGGCGCCGGGGTGCGGTCGACACCGACGGCGCACTTGAGCCACCAGTACGGCGCGTGCAGCGCATGGGCGTGGTGGCTGGACCCCGGGACCAGACCGGCTGCGGCCAGCCGCTCGCGCACCTCGGCCTGCCGGTAGATGCGGATGTGCCCGCCCTCGTTGGCGTGGTAGGCGTCCGACAGCGCCCAGCAGACGCGCTCGGGCCCGTACCGCGGCACCGTGACCGCCACCCGGCCGCCGGGCTTGAGCACCCGGGCGACCTCGGCGAAGGCGGCCGCGTCGTCGGGGACGTGCTCGAGCACCTCCGAGGCGATCACCCGGTCGACCGACCCGCTGGGCACGGGCAGGTGCAGCAGGTCCCCGCGCACTGCGGTGGCCGACGCGCCGACCGGGGCCTCGCCGGCCGCCGCGATCGCCCCCAGCCACCGCTGCGTGGTCTCGACCTCCGACCGCCCCCAGTCCACCGCGACGACCGACGCCCCGCGCCGGTAGGCCTCGAAGGCGTGCCGGCCCTCACCGCACCCGAGGTCGAGGACGGTGTGCCCGGGCCGGACGTCGAGGCGGTCGTAGTCGATCGTCAGCACCGCGCCAGCACCTCCTCGTACCAGGCCGCGGTGCGCTCGGCCGTGTACCGCCAGGTGAAGCGCTCCAGCACCCGGGCCCGCCCGGCGCGGCCCAGCTGCTGCTGCAGTCCACGCTGGTCGAGCACCAGGGCCAGGGCGCCGGCCAGCCGGTCGACGTCCCCGGCCGGGACCTGCACCGCGGCGTGCGACCCGACCACCTCGGGCAGCGCGCCGGCGTCGGTGGTCACCAGCGGGGTGGCGCACGCCATCGCCTCGATCGCGGGGAGGGAGAACCCCTCGTACAACGACGGGACGACGGCGACCGTCACCCGCTGCAGCAGCGCCACCAGGTCGGCCTGGGGGAGCGGCCCGGTGAAGGTGACGGCGTCGGCCAGCGACAGCCGCTCGACGGCGGTGGCCGCGAGCCCGCCGGCCTTGGCCGAGCCGACCACGGTGAGCCGCACCTCGCGCTCGGTGCGCAGTTTGGCGACGGCTTCCAGCAGCGGGACCAGGCCCTTGAGCGGGACGTCGGCCGAGGTGGTGACCACGACGTGGTCGGCGTCGCGCGGCCCGGTGGCCGGGCAGAACACCGCCGGGTCGATGCCCACCGGGATGACCTCGGTGCGGGTTGCGGGCACCCCCATGAGCCGCTCGATGTCGCGCTGCGAGCTCGCGGACACGGTGGTGATCGCCGGCAGCCGGCGGGCGACGCGGGCCTGCATGCCGGTGAAGGCGTACCAGCGGCGCAGCGTCAGCGAGCGGCGGAACGACGCGTGCGCCAGCTCGAGGTCGCGGTCGACGGCCACGGGGTGGTGGATCGTGGCGACCGTGGGCAGCCCGGTGCGCAGCAGGCCCCAGCCCAGGCTCTGGTTGTCGTGCACGATGTCGAACCCGCTGTCCGAGCCGTCGTCGAACCCGTTGTCGGGATCGCCCCGTCGGGCGCGCAGCAGGCGGGCCGCCCGCAGCGAGAACGTGAGCGGCTCGGGGAACGCGGCGGTGCACATGGCGCCGTACTCGAGGACGTCGACCCAGTCCCGGAACTCCCGCCAGTGCGGTGTGCGGAACGGGTCGGGCTCCCGGTAGAGGTCGAGGCTAGGCAGCCGGGTCAGCGGCACCTCGGCGTCGAGCTCGGGGTAGGGCTGGCCGCTGACCACCTCGACGCGGTGGCCCAGCTCGCGCAGCTCGCGGGACAGGGCCCGCACGTACACGCCCTGGCCGCCGCTGTGCGGCTTGGAACGGTAGGACAGCAGTGCGATGCGCAGCGACCGTCCCATGCCGCGGACTGTAACCAGCGGGTGCGACGGTCCCGTGCGAGCGCCTACCGTGGGGTGATGCGCCGCACCCCCCTGCTGCTCGTCGCCTCCACCGTCGCCTCCGCCTCGTTGCTGCTGGCCGGCTGCGGCGCCACGAGCACCCCGGTGGCCCCCGCGGCGGCCACCCAGGACGCCGCGGCGGAGGCGGTGCCGCTGGCCGACGGCCTGCTGCCCGCCGACCGGTTCGCGCCGGGCGGCACGGTCACCCGGGTGACCCCGGACGACGTCGCGGCCGCGCTGGGTGGTGCCCACGGCCAGCACGGGGTGGACCCCGGCCAGGTGTCGATCACCCCCGCGGCCTGCACCGACGCCCTCGAGGTGGCGCGCACGGCCCTGGGTGACCCGTCCGACGTCGACGACGCGGTGGGGCAGTACACCCGCAGCGGGTTCGGCGGCACCGCCGAGGTGCTCGCCGTCGGCGGGCCGTCGGCCGACCTCGTGGGCACGCTGACCACCGCGGTCGCGGCCAGCCCCACCGCGACGGTGGACACCGCCCTCGGCCAGGCGGTGGTCGAGTTCGGTGCGGTGACCCAGCCGGCGCTGGGCGACGCCGCGGCCGTCGTCCCGGTGTCGGTCACGCTCACCCCCGCCCAGGGCGCGGCCATGAGCGGGTCCGGCCTGGTCGGCGTCGTCGCCGACGGCGACCGGGTGCTGGCGCTGGCCACCGCAGGCCTGGGCACCACCCCCGACCCGGTGGCCTTCACGGCCCTGCTGACCGCCGCCCAGGACCACGCCGTCGACGTGCTCGGGTGAGGCGGGCGGCGGTGGCCCGTGGTCGGATGTCCTGGTGATCACCACGCGACGAACCCTCGGGGCCCTGGCCGCCGCCGTCCTGCTGACCGGGTGCAGCTCGACCATCGAGGGGACGGCGTCGCCGTCGCCCACGTCGCCGGGCGGGTCGTCGTCGGCCGGCCCGTCGTCGGGTTCGGGTCCGTCGTCGGGTTCGGGTTCGGCCGGCGACGACCTCACCGCCGGGCTGCTGCCCGAGGACGCCTTCGGCGCCGGCGCGGTGGTCAGCCCGGTCAGCGAGGCCGACGTGGCCGCCGGCAACGCCTCGGGCACCCTGGAGGGCGCCACCGTCACCCCCGAGGCGTGCGCCCAGGCGGTGCAGCGTAGCCAGCCCTCGCTGGAGGACCTCGACGGCTTCGCCGCCCAGACCGCCACGACCGGCACCACGATCACCGTCCAGGTCATCACCGAGGGCGCCGGCGGTGACCCGGCCGCCGACCTGGCCGCCGCGGTGCAGGAGTGCCCGCAGGCCACCGTCACCTCGCCCGAGATCGGGTCGGCCACCATCACCTTCGCCCTGCTCGACGTGCCCGACCTCGGTGACGGGTCGGCGGCGCTCACCTACACGACGACGGTCACCGGGCCCGACGGCTCGCAGCTGGCCATCCCCGCGCAGGTCGGGGTCGTGGTGGACGGCGACCGTGCGGTCACGCTGCTCAGCACCAGCCTCGGCGGCACCCTCGACCCCGTCGCCTTCGCCGACCTGCTGAGCCAGGCCTACGACTACCAGGCCGACCAGCTCGACTGATATGTGAGCTCGTTTGTCAAGTGGGCAGGGCAGAACACCGCCGCGGCTGGTTGCTGCGGCGGTGTTCTGCTTCTGTGCTGGCCCGGGGTCCGGCGGCGGGGGTGGGCGTGTCTGTCGACGCGCGGTCGAGACTGATATCCGCGGGTTGGCTACCGCATGACGGTGATCCGGCTGGGGCGCGGCGGCGTGTCTGAGGTCGAGCGTCACCGCCACGTCACCGTCGTGCGGTGGGTGGTGGTGGCTCACAGTCGAAACGCCGGTGGGGCCCCTCGCGCTGCTGCCCGCTGTCGGTGGTCTGGGCCAGGTCTGTGTCCCCGGTGGAGGTCAGGTCGCCACGGTCGGCTCCGGGTTGCTGGCGGGGTCGAGTGTGGCCAGTGACCAGCACCAGCCGGCCAGTTCGCGGGCGATGGCCACGCAGGCCACGGTGTGGGTCTTGTGGCGCAGCGCTAGGCCGACCCATCGGTCGTGCAGTCGCTGGTTGCCGGCGTGTCCACGGGCCCGGGCGGCGGGGGTGGCCTGGTCCCAGCGGGCGCGCAGGGTGGGTCCGGGTCGGTAGGTGGGCTTGTGGTGCCAGGCGGCTTCGACCAGCAGTCGGCGGGCGTGGCTGTTGCCGGTCTTGGTGATCGGCCCCAACCGTCGGCTGGCGCCGGAGGAGTGCTCGCCGGGGACCAGCCCCAGGTAGGCGCCGATGCTGGCCCCGGTGAACCGGGTCCAGTCACCGATCTCCACGGCCAACGCGAACCCGGTGAGGGTGGAGACCCCACGCAGGCAGCACAGGGCGCGGGTGATGCCGGTGAACTCGCTGTCGACGGCCAGGACGGCGATCGCCTCGTCCAGCCGGTCGCGTCGATCGCGGGTCATGATCATGGCCTCGAAGTCGGCGTCGAAGGCAGCCCGGGTGCCGGCCCCGTCCAGGTGGCGGGCCTTGAGCCACTGTTCGTGCTTGATCGTCCAGGCCCCGCCGTCGGTGTAGACCTGCCCGTGGCGCAGCAGCAGCTTGGAGACCCGGTGCCGCACCCGCATCAGGTCCCCGCGGGCGTCCTCGCGGGCCCGCACCAGGTCCCGCGCGGACTCCTGCGCCGGGGTGGGCACCCGCACCGGCGTCAGCTCATCCAGGCGCAGCAACCGGGCCAGCAGCACCGCGTCCCGCTCGTCGGTCTTCACCCGATCCCCAGCCGGGCGGATGATCTTCGACGGAGCCGCGACCGTGCACCCGATCCCGGCCGCGATCAGCGCCCGGGCCAACCCGAACCCGGTCGGCCCGGCCTCGTAGGCCACCGCCACCGGCCCAGGCAGCTCGGCCAGCCACGCAAGCACCGGCTCGCTGCCCGGCGACAGGCGCGCCTTGACCAGCTCACCGGTCACCGCATCGATCGCTGCCGCCGAGACCGAACGTGCGTGCACGTCCAGTCCCACACTCGTACGCTCTGCACCCATCGGGGCCTCCCACGCATGTCGGATAGGCCAGACAGCTGCTTCTGCCCGGCAACCCACGAACCTGCGGGAGCGAGGCCCCGTCCCACAACCCCGATCAGCGATCAGCTCCGCCTGGTCGCCTCATACCGTCTGAGCCACCCGCCCCTAGCACCCGGGGGTGACACCGCGCCGGCCGTCGTCCACATCGCCGACCGCGGTCCACAACCCCGGCCGGCGGGCCCCGGGAGGCCGGCCGGGGCGGCAGGGTGCCGGTCATGGGCCACCACGCAGATCCCCCCGCCGTCCACCCCGCCGTCCACCCCGCCGTGCACCTCGCCGGCGGGCCCGAGCTGGCTGCGGCCCTGCCGCACCTGCTCGGGTTCCCGCCGGTCGAGTCGCTCGTCCTGCTGGCGCTCACCGGCAGCGACGAGCGACGGGTGGGGATGACCCTGCGCGTCGACCTGCCCGGCCCGGACGACGCGCCGCTGCTGGCCACCGAGGTGGTGTCCCGGCTGGCGCCGTCCCGGCCGGCGGCGGTGGCGGCGTTCGTGGTGACCGAGGCGCCCGACGTGCCGGTCGCGGACCTCGCCGCGCTGGTCGAGCACCGCCTCGACGACCTGGGCCCGGTCGAGCTCCGCCTGCTGCGCGCCGGGGCCGACCTCCCCGGGCGCGACGTGCTGCACGCGGTGACCCGCGTACTGGCGGGGGCCGGGGTGCCGCTCCTGGGGGCCTGGCTGGTGCGCGCGCAGCGGTGCTGGGACTACGACTGCCCGGACCCCTGCTGCGACCCCGCCGCGGGCTGTCCGTTGCCCGGTGGCACCAGCGAGCTCGCCGCCGCCGCGGTGCTGACCGGTCGGGTGCTGGTCACCGACCGCTCCGAGCTGGTCGGCCGGCTCGCGGCGCCGGCCGACCTCCCCCCGGGGATGGTCGGCGCCTGCGCCGAGGTGGGTGCCCACCAGGCCGAGACCCTGCGGCGGGAGGGGTGGGACGAGCTGCTCGCCCGGTCGTGGCACTGCGTGCAGGACGCCGTCGCCCGGCACCGGCCAGGGTCCCGGGCGGCCCTGACCGATGTCGAGGCCGCCCGGGTGGCCTGGGCGGTGACCGCCACCGAGGTCCGCGACCGCGCCCTCGGACTGGGGGCCGGCGCCGACGCACCGGCCGCCGAGGCGCTGTGGACCGGCCTGCTGCGCCGGCTGCCCCCGCCGCTGGACGCCACGCCCGCCGTCCTGCTGGCCGCCACGGCCTACGCCCGCGGCGACGGCGTCACCGCCGCGCTCGCGCTGGACCGCGCGCAGGCGTCACGGCCCAGCTGCACCCTGGCCCAGCTGCTGCGGCAGTCGCTGAGCAGCGGCCTGCCCCCTGCGGTGGTCGCCGACCTGCTGACCCGCGCCGCTGCAGCCGGCTCAGAGCAGCTCGGGGCGTGACCAGGCCTCACCGAGCACGTGCTCGGCGAGGAAGGCCAGCACCGTCTCGTACCAGACCGTCGCGTTGCCGGGGGTGAGCACCCAGTGGTTCTCGTCGGGGAAGTAGAGGAACTTGGCGGGCACCCCGCGCTTCTGCAGGTCGTACCAGAGCCGCAGGCCCTCACCGATCGGTACCCGGTAGTCCTTGTCGCCGTGGATGACCAGCACCGGCGTGGTGATCGCGTCGGCGTAGCGGTGCGGCGAGTTCTGCTCGTAGCGGCCGGGGGAGGTCAGCGGGTCGCCGAACTCCTTCTCCCAGTAGTACGCGGCATCCGTGGCTCCGATGAAGCCGTCGAGGTGCCACAGGCTCGCGTGGGTGACGACCGCGTCGAACCGGTCGGTGTGGGTGGCTACCCAGTTGGCCATGTAGCCGCCGAACGACCCGCCCATCACGGCCGTGCGCGAGCCGTCGACCTCGGGCAGCTCGACCGCGGCGTCGGTGGCGGTCATGAGGTCGGTGTAGGGCGCGCCGCCCCAGCTGCCCCAGCCGCGGCGGACGAAGTCCTGCCCGAAGCCCTGCGACAGCGCCGGGTTGGGCAGCAGCACCGCGTAGCCGTGCGCGGCCATCACCCACGGCAGCCACCGCCACGACCAGGAGTTCCAGCTCATCAGCGGCCCGCCGTGGATCCACAGCAGCAACGGGGCGGGCGACTCGGCCGATGCGCCCTCGGGCAGCACGAGCCACGACTGCACCTCGACGCCGTCGGCCGCGGTGGCCCGCAGCTCGCGCAGCGTGCCGGGCAGGGCGGGCACGGTGCCCGGGTTGGGCAGCGGGTCGGGCTGCTGGTCGACCGCCCGCGGGTCCAGCCGCACCGGCGCCGCGGGGTGGTCGAAGGCCGAGCGCAGCGCGTACAGCGCCGTCCCGTCGCGGGCGACCTGCAGGTCGGAGTAGGCGCCGTCGCGGGTCAGCCGCACCGGGGCCTCACCCGGCACCACCCGGAACACCGCGTGCCGGCCGTCGTCGTCGGCGAGGAAGTAGACGCCCCCGCCGTCGGCGGCGAACTGCGGCGCCGAGGGCCAGCGGTCGAACCCCGCGGTCAGGTCGCTGCTGGTGCCGGCGGCGACGTCCACCAGCAGCAGCGTGTAGTCCGGCGGCTCCTCCTGGGTGGTCACCGACTCGCGGACGCAGACCAACCGGGCCGAGTCCGGCGACCACGCCGGGGAGCCGACGTCGGCGGCCTCGTCGTCGACCAGCACCAGGGTCTCCCCGGTGGCCACCGCGGTGACCACGAGCCGGTGGCGCCAGGAGGCGGGGCCGTCGGGCACCTCCTCGCTGCGGGCCAGCCACCGACCGTCGGGGGAGAGGGCCACGTCGGAGCCCGACCCGTTCGGCGGACCGGCGTCGGGGGTCAGGTCGCGCCAGGTGACCTGGGCGCCGTCGGCGGGCACCGGGCCCACGGAGAAGGCGTGCGGCACGGCCGGGCCGAGGTCGTGGTCCCAGAACCGCACCGGGTAGCTCTCGTGCAGGATCGCCGTCACCCCGGCGTCCTTGCGGGCCGTGCGCCGCACGGCGTCGGCCTCGTCGTCGACGGCGCCCGGGACGGTCGAGGCCACCACCACGAGGTCACCGGTGTCGGCGGCGACGGTCACCCCGCTGATGCCGTGACGGCGGGCCGCCACCAGGCGCGCCTCGCCACCCCCGGCGTCCAGCGCCCACAGCGCCGCCTCCGGTTCCCCGGCGTCCTTGGTCGCGTCGGGGTCGGGGCGGGCCGAGGTGAACAGCAGGGTGCCGTCGGGGGCGAAGACCGGCGCGGACTCGCCCGGGCTGCTGCGGGTCAGCCGACGGGCCTCGCGCTCACCGGCGGGGTCCAGCTCCCAGAGCGCGGTGCGCCAGCTGGTGCGGTCGGGGGAGAGGGTGGCCACCGAGGTGACCAGACGACGGCCGTCGGCCGACAGCGCCAACCCCGAGAGCCGGGGCAGTGCCATCACGTCGGCCTGCCGGCCGAAGGGGGACCCGCCCCCGAGCGGCTGGGCGGCGATCTCGTCGGCCATCCCGGTGGGTGCGTCGACCGGTGCGTCGTGCGGAGGCTGGGTCACCGTCCCAGCCTAGTGCGCACATCGTGAGCCGGGCGAAGGACTTCGCGGGTCAGCCGGCGGCAGCCGGCACCGGCTCCTCGGCCGCGGAGACGAACACGTGCTGGGCCACGCCGGGGGGCAGGGCCGTGCCGTCGATGGTCACCGAGCCGTTGACCAGCGTGGCCTGCACCGTCGACCCCGGGCGCACGCCCTGCTCGGCCAGCGACCGCAGGAGGTCCTGGTGCTCCTGCAGCTGCTCGCTGATACGGCGCACCACGACCGGGGCGCCCTCGGGGGTGGCCGCGGTGGACAACAGGGTGAGCGCGTCGGGCTGGGCGCTGGTGGTCGCCCCCAGCGCGGCCAACCCGGGGATCGGGTTGCCGAAGGGGGAGACCTGCGGGTTGCCGAGCAGCGTGAGCAGCTTGCGCTCGACGGCCTCGCTCATCACGTGCTCCCAGCGGCAGGCCTCCTCGTGCACGTCGGCGTAGTCCAGGCCGATGACGTCGACCAGCAGGCACTCGGCCAGGCGGTGCTTGCGCATCACCGCCGTGGCCAGGGCGCGGCCCTCCTCGGAGAGCGCGAGGTGGCGGTCACCCTCCACCGACAGCAGACCGTCGCGCTCCATGCGGGCGACGGTCTGGCTCACCGTGGGCCCGCTCTGGTGCAGGCGCTCGGCGATGCGGGCGCGCAGCGGCGTGATGCCCTCCTCCTCCAGCTCGAAGATCGTGCGGAGGTACATCTCGGTGGTGTCGATGAGGTCGTTCACAACAGGCTCCTCGGTGCAGGGGTCTGCGCTCCACGATACGGGGGCGGCGCCACTGCTCACGGGCGCGACGGAGCGCGCCGAGCGGTACCGTCGCCCCTGTGATCAGGCGATGAGGCCGACCCCGCAGAGCACGTCGTGAGCGATGCCGTCAGCGTCGTCTGGGACGACGCCTACCTCGGCTACACCTGGGGCGGGGACCATCCCATGCACCCGGTGCGGCTGGACCTCACGATGCGCCTGGCCGACACCCTCGGCGTCCTGTCGGGCCCCCGCGTCGAGGTGGTGCGCCCGCAGACCGCCGGCGAGGACCTGCTCACCCTGGTGCACGACCCCGCCTACCTCGACGCCGTCCGCCGCGCCCCCGGCGACCCCACCGGCGTCGGGCACGGGTTGGGCACCACCGACAACCCGGTCTTCGACGGCATCTACGAGTCCTCCGCGCTGATCGCCGGGGGGTCGGTCACCGCCGCCCGGCTGATCCACGAGGGCAGGGCGCAGCACGCGGTGAACATCGCCGGCGGCATGCACCACGCGATGCGCGACGCCGCCAGCGGCTTCTGCGTGTTCAACGACGCCGCCATCGCCATCGCCTGGTTGCTGGCCCAGGGCTACGAGCGCATCGCCTACGTCGACCTCGACGTGCACCACGGCGACGGCGTGCAGGCCGCGTTCTGGAGCGACCCGCGGGTGCTGACGGTGAGCATCCACCAGACCCCGCTCACCCTCTTCCCGGGCACCGGCTACGCCGAGGAGACCGGCGACCCGGACCGGGCGCCCGGTTCGGCGGTCAACCTGGCCCTGCCCAACGGCACCGACGACTCGGGGTGGCTGCGCGCCTTCCACGCCGTCGTGCCCGGGGTGGTGCGGGCGTTCGCACCGCAGATCCTGGTCACCCAGTGCGGCTGCGACACCCACCACGAGGACCCGATGGCCGACCTCGGGCTGACCGTCGACGGCCAGCGCGCGGCCTACAAGGCCATGCACGAGCTGGCCCACGAGGTCAGCGAGGGACGCTGGCTCACCCTGGGCGGGGGCGGCTACGGGCTGGTGCGCTGCGTCCCGCGCGCCTGGACCCACCTCATCGCCGAGGCCGCCGGCACGCCGGTGGCCCCGGGCACCGCCGTCCCAGACTCCTGGGCCCGCGACGTGCTCTCCCAGGGCCTGCGCACCGAGCCGCCGGGGTCGATGACCGAGGGTGGTTGGACCGGCTTCGCCCGCTGGGACCCCTTCACCGAGAACCGCGTCGACCGCGCCATCTCGCGCACCCGCACCGCGGCCTACCCCCTCTTCGGCCTCGACCCCGACGACCCCCGTGACTAGCCCCGAGGAGACGGTCGCCCCGACGCCGCCGCCCGGGTGGGAGGCCGACGTCGTCGCCGCCGACGGCGGCACCGTGCACCTGCGCCCCATCACCCCCGAGGACGCCGACGGCCTGCAGGGGCTGATGGAGCGCAGCTCCGACCAGACCCGCTACTACCGCTTCTTCGGCCCCATGAAGCGGTTGAGCGACAAGGACCTGCACCGCTTCACCCACGTCGACCACGACTCGCGGGTGGCCTTCGTCGTCCTGCTCGGCGACGTGCTCATCGGCGTGGGCCGCTACGACCGCTACCCGGGCACCGACGACGCCGAGGTCGCCTTCCTCGTCGAGGACGCCCACCAGCGCCGCGGTCTGGGGTCGGTGCTCCTGGAGCACCTGGCCGCCGCGGCACGCGAGCGCGGCATCACCCGGTTCGTCGCCGAGGTGCTCAGCCAGAACTCCGGGATGGTGCGCGTCTTCCTCGACGCCGGGTACGAGGCCCGGCGGTCCTACGAGGACGGCGTCGTCCACCTCACCTTCCCGATCGCGCCCACCGAGCAGGCGTTGGCGGTCACCTACGAGCGTGAGCAGCGCAGCGAGTCCCGCTCGATCGGCCGGCTGCTCAACCCCACCTCGGTCGCGGTCGTCGGGGCCAGCAACGACCGCACGAAGATCGGGCACGCGGTGCTGCGGCACCTGCTCGACCAGGGCTTCGCCGGCCCCCTCTACCCGGTCAACCCCACCGTGCGGCACGTGGCCGGGGTCCCCGCGCACGCCACCATCGAGGACATCCCCGACGACGTCGACCTCGCCGTCCTCGCCGTCCCGGCCGCCGAGGTGCCCGGGGTGGTCGAGGCCTGCCGCCGCAAGCGGGTCAAGGGGCTGGTGGTCATCTCCGGCGGGTTCGGCGAGACCGGGCCCGAGGGCCGGGAGGCCGAGCGCGCGTTCGTCGCCGCGGCCCGCGCCTCGGGCATGCGGGTGGTGGGCCCCAACTGCCTCGGCCTGGTCAACACCGACCCCGCGGTCAACCTCAACGCCAGCCTCGCCCCGCGGGTGCCGGGCCGGGGCCGCATGGGGTTCTTCGCGCAGTCGGGGGCCCTGGGCGTGATGCTGCTGGAGCGCGCCAGCGACCGCGGCATCGGGCTGTCCAGCTTCGTGTCGGCCGGCAACCGGGCCGACGTCAGCGGCAACGACATGCTGCAGTACTGGGCCACGGACCCGGGCACCGAGGTGGTGCTGCTGCACCTGGAGAGCTTCGGCAACCCGCGCAAGTTCGCCCGGCTGGCCCGCCGGGTGGGTCGCGACAAGCCGGTCGTCGCGGTGAAGAGCGGCCGGCACGTCGGCATGACCGCGGGCCTGGCCGGCACCAGCGTGACCGTGCCCGAGGACTCGGTGGCCGCGCTGTTCGCCTCCGCCGGGGTCATCCGCGTGCAGACGCTGGCCGAGCTGTTCGACGTCGGCACCCTGCTGGCCCACCAGCCGCTGCCCGGCGGGCACCGCGTGGCCGTCGTCGGCAACTCCACCGCGGTCGGGGTGCTGGTGGCCGACGCGGTGCTGGAGCAGGGCCTGCAGCTGGCCCACGAGCGCCCGGTCGACATCGGCACCGCCGCCCCGCCCGAGGAGTTCCGCGCCGCGCTCGAGGCCACCCTGGCCGACGAGCGGGTCGACGCCGTCGTGGCGGTGTACCTCCCGGCGCTGGCCCACGACGCCGAACCGTTCGGGCGCGTGCTGCGCGAGGTCTCGGCCGGCGCGGAGAAGCCGCTGGTCGCCAACTTCCTGTCCGCCGACGGCATCCCCGACGTCCTGGTGGTGCGCGGTGAGGACGGCATGCCGGCGCGCGGATCCGTGCCGTCGTTCTCCACGCCCGAGCGGGCGGTCATCGCGCTGGCCAGGGTGGCCGAGTACGCGGCCTGGCGGCGGCGCCCCGCCGGCACCGTGCCCGAGCTCGACGACGTCGACGAGCCCGCCGCCCGGGCGGTCATCGAGGCCGCGCTGGCCGACGGCGGTCGTGAGCTGACCGACGACGAGGTCATCGCGCTGCTGGGCGCCTACGGGGTCCCGCTGCTGCGCACCCGGCGGGCCGACGACGCCGAGGCCGCCGTGCTCGCGGCCGAGGAGGTCGGCTACCCGGTCGTGCTGAAGTCCACCGCGCCGTGGCTGCGGCACCGCGCCGACCTCGGGGGGACGCGGCTGGACCTGCGCGACGCCGACGACGTCCGCGCCGGGTTCGCCGCCATCCCCGCCGACGACCCGGTGATCGTGCAGGAGATGGCCGCGCCCGGCGTCACCGTCGTCGTCGAGGTGCTCGACGACCCCTCGTTCGGCGCGCTGGTCAGCTTCGGGGTGGGCGGTTTCGCCTCCGACCTGCTCGGTGACCGGGCGCTGCGCACCCTCCCGGTCACCGACACCGACGCCCGCGAGATGGTGCGGGAGATCCGGGCGTGGCCGCTGCTGGACGGCTACCGCGGTGCCGAGCGGGTCGACGTCGAGGCCGTCGAGCAGCTGCTGCTGCGCATCGCCCGGCTGGCCGACGACCTGCCCGAGGTGCTCGCGCTCTCGCTGGAGCCGGTGATCGTGGGCCCGCCGAACCCGTGGCACGGCGGCCGGTCGCTGGTGGTGGCCGGCGCCGCCGTGCGGGTGGGTCCGCCGACGGCCCGGGTCGACCCCGGCCCCCGGCGGATGTTCACCGCCTGAATCACCTACGTACCGGGCGAAGCCCGTCGGCGGCCCTGGTGCGGGGGACGGAGTTCCCCCGCCAGGGTTCGCCGGTGCGGGCCAGCAGTTGGCCCCGTCGCAGGGACCCGACGCGAGCGGAGCTCGTGGTGGTGGGGGGGGCGGCGGGGTCCTTCTGTCAGGCCAGGTAGTCGCGCAGGGCGTCGGCCCGCTCGGGCGAGCGCAGCTTGCTCATCGTCTCGCGCTCGATCTGACGCACCCGCTCGCGGGAGAGACCGAACTGCTTGCCGATCTGCTCGAGCGTGCGGGGCTGGTTGCCGTCGAGGCCGAAGCGCAGCACGACGACGTCGCGCTCGCGGTCCTCCAGCGTGCCCAGCACGGTGCGCACGTCACCCTTCATCATCTGGAAGGCGACGGCGTCCTCGGCGACCGCGGCGTCGGTGTCCTCGATGAAGTCGCCCAGCCGGGACTCCTCGTCGGCACCGACGGTCTGGTCCAGGGAGACCAGGTCGCGGCTGTGCTCGAGCAGCTCGGTGACCCGCTCCTCGGTCATGTCCAGCTCGAGGCCGAGCTCCTCGGCGGTGGGCTCGCGCTCCAGCTCCTGGTGCAGCCGCCGGCGGGTGCGCACCACCTTGTTGACCTGCTCGGCCAGGTGGACGGGCAGCCGGATGGTGCGCCCGCTGTCGGCCATGGCGCGGGTGATCGCCTGCCGGATCCACCAGGTGGCGTAGGTCGAGAACTTGAAGCCCTTGGTGTAGTCGAACTTCTCGACCGCGCGGATGAGGCCGACGTTGCCCTCCTGGATGAGGTCCAGGAACGTCATGCCGTGGCCGGTGTAGCGCTTGGCGACCGACACCACGAGGCGCAGGTTGGCCTCCAGCAGGTGGGCCTTGGCGGCCTTGCCGTCGGCGACGAGCAGCCCGTAGTCGCGCTTGACCGCGGGGGTGAGCTTCTTCTCGGCCAGCAGCCGGCCGGCGTACAGCCCGGCCTCGATGCGCTTGGCGAGCTCGACCTCCTGCTCGGCGGTCAGCAGGGCGGTCTTGCCGATCGTGTTGAGGTAGACGCGCACCAGGTCGGTGGACACCAGCCCGCTGGTGTCGGGGGTGCGACGGGGCGCGCGCACGCTCAGGGTGTCGGTGGGGGAGGACTGCGTCAGCGTCACGGTGAGTCTTCGTCCTTGCCTCTGGGGTCGGATGGCTGCCTGTCGTGCCGGCCGCGCACCCGGGCGTCGTCGGGGCGGGGACTCGCCGGGATCACCGGTCGGGGCCCCTTCCGCGGGATGTGCCATCCCGTGTGGTACGTCGTGCACAACGGTCGGGACCACCTCCCGTGTTCCTGCTCGATCCGTCACACAGCGATTCGACAGGTTCGCGGGTACCCCGGGCCGGCCCGGCGAACCACAGCGGTGTGGTTCAGACCTCCAGCAGCAGTGTGAACGGGCCGTCGTTCACGCTTTCCACCTGCATGGACGCACCGAACACCCCGGTGGCGACGGTGGCTCCGCGGGCCCGCAGCGCGGCCACGACCTCCTCGACCAGGGGCTCGGCCGCAGGACCCGGGGCGGCGGACCCCCACGAGGGACGGCGGCCCTTCCGCGTGTCGCCGTACAGCGTGAACTGGCTGACCACCAGCACGGGCAGGCCGAGGTCGGCCGCCGACCGCTCGCCGTCCTCACCCGGGAAGACCCGCAGCTCGTGGATCTTGCGGGCCAGGTCGCGCGCCTCGGGCGGGCCGTCGCCGTGGGTCACCCCGACCAGGGCCAGCAGGCCTCGGCCCACCGCACCGACCACGGCACCGTCGACGACCACCGACGCCCTGCCGACCCGGCTCACCACTGCGCGCACCCCGTGATGGTGCCCCACCGCGCTGATCCGGGACGCTGACCAGCGGACGGTTCGGCCTCCCCGCGACCGGGCACCGGCCAGCGATGGGACGACGAGAGCTGACCCGGTGAGCGTCCGCAGCCTGCTCGAGCGCGCCACCGCCGCCGTCGAGCGGTGGGAGCTGCTGGACGCCCCCGGCTACCAGGTGGAGCACGGCATCTCCCTGACCTTCCTGCTCACCGGGCGCTGGGCCCGGCCGCTGCAGGACGCGTTGCACGGGGTGTGGCTGGGGCACCCGCTGCACCCGGCGCTGGTGGCCGTGCCCATCGGTGCGTGGAGCACCGCCCTGGTCCTCGACGGGCTCGACGCCGCGGGTCGCGGCGGCCCGGGTGTGGGCCAGGCGGCCCGGATGGGGGTGCGGGTCGGGGTGGTCGGCGCCGCGGCCGCGGCGGCCACCGGGCTCACCGACTGGCAGCACACCCACGACGCCGCCCGGCGGGTGGGGATGGTGCACGCCGCGCTGAACGGCGCCGCCCTGGGGCTCTACGGCTGGTCGCTGGCCGACCGGTCACGCGGCCGGGCGACCCGCGCCCGTGTCAGCGCGGCGACGGGCTACCTGCTGACGGTCGCCAGCGGCCACCTCGGCGGGACGCTGGCCCACCGCCTCGGCATCGGGGGCGACCACGCCGTCCGCACGGCCGAGCCGCGCACCTTCACCGCCGTCGCCGAGCAGGCCGACCTCACCGAGGGCGTGCCGCACCCGGTCGACGTCGACGGCGTCCCCGTCGTGCTCGTGGCCGAGGACGGCGCGGTGCACGCCGTCGCCGGCAGCTGTCCGCACCTGGGGGGTCCGCTCGGCGAGGGCTGGTTGCACCGCGGCGAGCTGGTGTGCCCATGGCACGGCTCCCGGTTCGACCTGGCCACCGGCGAACCGGCGCAGGGCCCGTCGACGGCGTCCCTGCCCTGCTTCGACGTCCGGACCCGCGACGGCCGGGTGGAGGTGCGCCGTCGCGTGCCCCGCCGCACCGCGACCGCCCTCACGACCGCCGAGGAGGCATCACGATGAAGGCCGACGAGGTGCTCATCGCGCACCACGACGTCCTGCGCGGCCTGCTCGGGCAGCTGCGGGAGACCACCGACGGCCAGCTCGACCGGCGCCGCCACCTGCGGGCGGAATTCCTGCGGGAGGTCGAGGTGCACACCCAGATCGAGGACGAGATCTTCTACCCCGCGGTCTCGGAGGTGTCTCCGCTGCTCTCGGTCGCGCACGCCGAGCACCGCCAGATCGACGACCAGCTGGCCACCGTGATGCGCACCCCGGTGGACGACCCGGAGTTCCTGGTCGAGGTGCGCATGCTGGAGGCCACGCTGCGGCACCACGCGGCCGAGGAGGAGGCCGAGATGTTCCCGCAGGCCCACACCCTCGGCGAGGACCGCCTCGAGGAGCTCGGCCAGCAGCTGCAGGACCGGCAGGCCGAGCTGGCCCGGTCCGGTGCGATGCGGTGGATGGTCCGGCTCAAGCACACGGTGCTGCGCCTGGTGTGACCCCTAGTCCTCGCGCGTGCCGGTGAAGGGGTGCACCGAGGAGCCGTCACCCATCGTGCTGGCGCCGATCACCGCGAGGGTCCCGTCGGCCTGCAGGACCACCGCCGCGACGTCCTCCAGCGAGCCGTAGCCGTTCTCCCGGGCCGCCGAGTGCAGGTCGGACTCGATCATCCGGTGCCGGCGCAGCGCGCGGCCCACCGGTCGCCCGTCGTGGAAGAGCAGGGTCGGGCCGGGATCGACCAGGGCCTGGAAACGCGGCCACCGCGCGCGACCGGCCGCGAACAGCCACTGCAGGGCCACCAGCAGGGAGAAGGTGACCACCGCCTCGACCAGCGACACCTCCGAGGCCGTGATGACCCGGCCGAACGCCGACCCAAGGGTCACCGTGATGATGAAGTCGAAGGGCGTCATCTTGGCCATGTTGCGGGGACCGGTGCCGCGCAGCAGCAAGGCCAGCCACACGTAGCCGAGGGTGCCGACGAGCAGGATCCGCAGGACGGGCTCCCAGCCGTCGACGAGGAACTGGGTCTGGTCCACGGGGTGACCTCCGGGGTGGTGGTGCGGGCGGCGGACCGGAGGGGGCGCGCCGCGACGACCGACCCAGCGTCCTCCCGGCGATCCCCGGCGGGACGGCCGGGTAGGGGACGGGATCCGGTCGGCCCCACCCCACGAGGGTGGTGCACACTTCGGCGGTGCCGACCGTCCGCATCGCCCAGGACCCCGCCGCCGACGACCTGCTGGGCCGCGAGTCCCTTCCTCGGTGCGGCGGTGGCCCTGGATGAGGCGGGTCGCGATGCCCAGCAGCCACGGTTGGATCTCGGCGTGGACGTGCCGGTGGTCCATGCGCCGGCGGGAGGCCACCAGAAGGGCCTCGCTCAGCGGGTCATCGGTCAGGTCGCCGACCCTGCGGGCGAGGCACCTGTGCACCGTGGGGGCGTGCCAGTCGAACAGCACGGCGAACTGGCCCGCTCCACAAGACCCGGGGCGGGAACTCGGTCTCTGATGACGGCTCCCGCAGCCCCGGCTCGCGCTACCTCACGACGGCGTGACGTCCCGAGCTTCGAGCGGCGTTCCCTCGGGAACGGTGAGTTCAGGATTGTGGTTGAGGGCCAGCTTCTGCAGCATCGAACGGATGAGTTGGAGGTCGGATTCGGAGAGCTCGGACATGGCCGCCCGCTCACCCCGTGCGGCGGCTTCCTGTCCCGCCCGGAGCAGAGCGGTTCCCTCCACCGTGAGGGACACGACGTTCAGACGTCGATCCTGAGGATGCGGGGACCGGTTGATCAGTCCCCTCTGCTCCAGCCGCAGGACGAGCGGGACGACTCGGCTGGGATCCATTCCCAGCAGTGCCGCCAGCTGCCGTTGGCTGACACCGCCCAGGTCGGAGGCCAGTGAGAGTACGGAGTACTCGCGAACGCGGATGTCCAGGTCGGCCAGTTCGTCGTTGACCGAGGCGACCGTCGTGGCGGCGACCCTTGACAGTAGAAAGCCGACCTCATCCAGCAAGCGCAGGTGGGAAGGGGTGCGCACGGACATCATGATGTCGTGTGCCGCCACCGCGGGCTTGTTCATGCCGGCGTGGGCACGAGTCGCCCCTGCTCCCGACTGGCCCGCTGGGTGCCGCAGTCGGTGTCGACCCGCGCGACGAGGGCGGCGAGTAGCCGGTCGAAGTCCGTACCGACATCACGGCGTGTGGTGACGGGTGCGAAGTGGTCTTGGATGAACTGGAGGGTCGGCTGGAGGGCTGGTGCGGGCTGGCGCTCGTTGGTCGCGAAGGCCTGGGAAGCCATGGCGCCCAGCAGGCTGACCTGGGCCAGCAGGCACCGGTCGATCTCAGTGGCCTTGCGCCACGCGGCGAACAACGGGTTGGGTACGTCGTTCTGGCCCACCGCGGCGAAGGACAGCAGCGACGGGGTGGCCAACGCTCGCGCCTCTTCGCTCCACGCCGCAGCAGGCATGTAGGAGGTCCCCAGCGCAAGGTTGTCCTGCCGCGGCAGGACCTCGTTGTCGAGGTAGATCGCGTGCAGTAGATGCTGTCCCAGCTGCACGAGGTCAGCCACGGTGCGGGCTGCGGTGTCGATGGCGACCACGGATCGTTGGTTGTGGAAGCTGCCGTTGGACACCACACGGGCCGCCTCGCCAGGCTTCGCCGGGATGAAGGCGGGGTTGTCACCGGGGTGCCTCAGGGCGCTGTCGGCAACCGTGGTGAGGTAGTCCAGCGCGTCGTTGGCTGCGGCAATGCAGCGCGGCAGGATGCGGACGCTCACCTTGGCTTGGTGGGTCCGACGCGGGTGGTCACTGCCCAGTGCGCGCCCCATCTCGAGTACGGCGTCCGCCTCGCTCGGGTTGGCCCACACTTGCCCGAGGGCCGGATCGGTGTGGCCCTCCGGGGCGTCCAGTGCATCGACCGCCAGGGTGATTACCGGTAGGGCAGCCTGCAGAACTGCCTCCATGCGGATGGCGCGGTGTGCGGTGAGCGCACCGGCGCACGGGGATCCGTTGACGAGCGCCATGGCCTCTCCGGCTCCGAGCGCCATGTTGCCCGGCACCGACGCGAACAGGTGACCCAGAGGCTGGATCTCTCCCGAGCCGGCGGTGCCGTCCACGGGAACACGAGGCAGGGGTCGAGCGAGCAGATCGGCGACGTGCTGTGCGAGCTCTGCGCTGACGCCACCGCTGCCGTCGACGAAGCTACCCAGACGGGCCAACACCATCCCGCGGACCACCTCCTCGGGCAGTGCTGCGCCGAAGGACGTGGCGCTGTTGAGGCCCGTGGCGTAGCTGGCACGGTCCGCTTCGGTCAGCACCCGGTTGGAGCCGTCGCCGGCATGGACGCTCACGCCGTAGATGGGCATCCCCTCGAGGGTCTGCACCAAGGCCAGGAACTCCTGTCGCCAGGCCTCTACCTGCGCCAGTAGCTCCGGGTCGAGAGCGATGTGCTCCCTGCCCCAAGCGACGCGCCTGAAGGTTTCCAGATCGATGTCGGCTGATGTGCGCACGTGAACGGTCACGAGAACTCCAGGCGTGGCTATGAAATTCGGGGCAGGGAGCCCAGGCTCAGTTGGACCCGGCTGCGATGTCGTTGTCCTCCAGGAAGGAGGTAGCGACCTGACCGACGTCGTCCCGGTCAAGAATGTAGGAGCGGTTCATCGCCACGAGCTGCTCGGTGGTCAGTGCTCCGCTTACCTCGTTGAGGACATCGCGCGCCCCTTCGTCGAGGGAGTCCGAGCATCCCAAGGGGATGATGTTGTTGACGCCCAGCACCGAGTCGGGGTCCTCCAGGACCTTGAATCCGCTCTCGTCGATCTCCGGGCTGCTGGAGAAGAGCAAGGCTGCCTGGATGTCACCGTCCTGCAGTGCGGTGATGGTGATCGGGCCGGAGTAGTCCAGTACGCGGTACTCCGCGAAGTTGACGCCGTAGTTCTGGCTCATGCCGACGATGCCGTCCTGCCGGGTCTCGAACTCAGGGGGTCCCCCGAAGACGAAGTCCCCGGCCACGGGGGCGAGGTCGGCGATGGTGGACAGGTCGTACGTGGTAGCGGTGTCGTCGGTGACGACGATCGCGTTGTTGTCCTGGGCGGAGGAGGAGTCGAGGACCGTGAGCTGGTCGGGTAGCTCCTCGGCGAGGGCAGCGTCGACCTCCTCGGTCGTGACGGCCGGCGCCTGGTCGGTCTCACCGGTCCCGGCCCGCAGGTAGGCCAGGAGCGCACCGTTGTACTCCGGGGTGACGTCGATGTCGCAGCTGGCGACCTGGTCGTAGAGGACCTCGCGGGCGCCGATGTTGTCCGACCGTTCGACGCTGTAGCCGGCGCCTTCCAGCGCCTGCGCGTACACCTCACCCAGCAGTGAACTCTCGGGGAAGCTCTGGGATCCCACCACGATGGTGCCCTCTCCGACGCTGCTCCCGGAGTCCAGGGGGTTGTCCCCACCCGAGCCGCACGCGGTCAGGAGCAGGAGGCTGCTGGCCGCGGCCAGGACAACCGGGGTCTTGATCTTCATCGACGGACCTCTCGCGGTTCGGTGGTTCTCCGGGCTCGGTTGCCCAGGGCTTGGAAGGGTCGGGGCCGTCGCGCGACCCCGGGGGACACGACGCTGGAGCTGATCCCCAGCAGCAGCGCCTCGGTGAAGATGGCCAGCAGGGCGGCCAGGACAGCGCCCCCGGCGACCGTGTCGTACTGACGGAGGCTCAACCCGTCGAAGATGTACCGGCCGAGGCCGCCCAGACCGACGTAGGCGGCGATGGTCGCTGCGGACACCACCTGGATGGCCGCCAGCCGTACTCCGAGCAGGATGAGCGGCAGACTCGCCGGCACCTCGACTCGCCAGAGGACCTGGCGGGAGGTGAGGCCCATGCCGCGGGCGCCGTCGACGAGCAGCGGGTCGACGTTGCGGACGCTCTCGAAGCTGTTGACCAGCATCGGGGGGACGGCCATCACGACGAGGGCGATGAGCGGGGGGAGCAGGCCAATCCCGCTCAGGATGACCACCAGGGTCAACAGGCCGAGGGTTGGCAGTGCCCGGATGGCGTTGGCGAGGGAGAGCACCACGACCTCCCCGCGGTGCAGGTGGCCCAGCACCAGCCCGAGGGGGACGGCGATGGCGGCCGCGATGAGCATGGCCAATGCCGAGTAGCCCACATGCTCGGCTATGCGGGTCGGGATGCCGTTGGGCCCTGACCAGTTCGAGGCGTCCCCGAACCACGCGAGGATGCTGCCGAGGATGCTCATGCCGGCCTCCGCCGAGCCCACGGCGTCAGGGATCGCTGCACGACCACCAGGAGCAGGTCAATGACCAGTGCCAAGCCTGCGGTCAGGACGATGCCGACGATGATGGGCGTGGCGAAGAACCGCTGTGTGCCGTCGATGAACAGGTCCCCCAGCGAAGGGATGCCGATCACCGACACCACAGCGACCATCCCGATGCTGGCCACCGAGGTGACCCTCAGTCCGCCGAGGATGACGGGTGTGGCAATCGGCAGCTCGACGGTCACCAGCCTGCGCACGGTCGACAGACCCATTGCCGTGGCAGCCTGCCGGGTTGACTCGTCCACGGCTCGGATGCCGTCGACGACGTTGCGCACCAGGAGGGAGACGGCGTAAACCGTGAGTGGGATGATCGCGGTGCTTACGGTCAGCCCGGTCCACGGGATGATCAGCACGAACAGCGCCAGTGACGGTACGGCGAAGAACGCGGTGCTCACCGCCAGCACCGGCGCGTAGACGCGGGGCCACCGGACGCACGCGACGCCCAGCGGCACGGCCAGCAGTAGCCCGAGGACAACGGGAACCATGCTGATGAGCACGTGGGTCCCAAGGAGCTCGGCGATGCGGCCGGAGTTCCGAATAGCCCAGTTCCAGTCCATCAGCGCTGAGTCCGTGCTGCGCGAATGCTGGTCGCGAGGTCAGCGTGGCTGGCGAGGCCAAGCACTCGGTCTTCTGAGTCGACGGCGACGGCGAGCCCAGCCGGCGACAGCAGCGCCGAATCCAGTGCGGCTCTGATTTGGTCACGGTCAGGACGAAAGGTGCGGCGACAGGCGCGAAGCTGCTCACTCGTCTCCCCGGGGGCGACCCAGCCGGTCGGGCGCTGCTCGTCGTCGACGACCAGCTGCCACCGCTCGTGGTCGACGGCGACCGGATGGCCGGCCGGGGTCACCCCTTCCTGGTGGAGGGGAACGTCGTCGGCGGCGATGAAGGACAACCATTTGACTCCCTTGTCGGTGCCCATGAAGTCATCGACGAACGCATCTGCCGGCTCGGCCAGCAGTGTCTCGGGTCCGGCTACCTGGGTCAGGTGGCCGCCACGCTGGAACACCGCGATCTGATCGCCGAGGGTGACGGCCTCGTCGATGTCGTGGGTGACGAACACGATGGTCTTGCCGATCTCGGTCTGCAGACGCAGGAGCTCCAGCTGCAGGTCGTGGCGGACCATGGGGTCGACTGCGGAGAAGGGCTCGTCCATCAACAGCACGGGTGGATCGGCGGCCAGCGCCCGGGCGACGCCGACTCGTTGCTGCTGACCCCCGGAGAGCTGGTAGGGGTAGCGGCGGGCCATCGAGGGATCCAACCCGACGCGGGCCATGAGGTCGGCTGCTTGCTGACGTGCCTGGCGACGTGAGCTTCCCAGCAGGACGGGAACCGTCCCGATGTTGTCCTCGATGGTGCGGTGCGGGAACAAGCCGGCACTTTGGATGACGTACCCCATCTGACGCCGCAAGGCGGCAGCGTCGAGGAATGAGACGTCCTGGTCGGCCAGGAGTACCCGTCCTGCGGACGGGGTGATCATCCGGTTGATCATGCGGAGAGACGTGGTCTTGCCGCAGCCGGACGGTCCGACGAACACCGTGATCTTTCCGGCCGGACACACGAGGTCCAGGTTGTCGACGGCGATGGTGCCATCGGCATAGGTCTTGCTGACACCTTCAAAGGTGACGGTCGCTGTCGGCGTCGTGCTCACCCGTGTCTGGGTGCTCCGTGTACTCGATTGGGGCCTTGTGCCCACGCTGCCTCCCTGGCCGCTATCTGGCTGGTGAGGGCTGACGCCGATCCCACCGTGGAATCATGGTGGACCGCAACGATTGCGCTTGTCAACGCCTTTTGTGTGGTAGATCGCTATCTGGTCTCAAGCTCTACAGGGAGGACGGCCGCGGCCGGAGGTGCATGAACCTGTTGGCCGGAGCTCGCCTACGAAGCCGTCGGCGCTCGGCTAGACCAACACTGGGTGTTCCGTGTCGAAGGCGCTCAGCAGAGCAAGGGCGCGCTCGACGACCGGTCGGCCGTTGGGGGCCGCCCCCTCGCACGTTGCTCATCCATGGGGAGCCATTCAAGCGACTCGTGACGGCGTAGTTCCGGTGCGCATCGATGGGGGGTCTCGGACGGCCGGGCCGAGCAGGTGTGGGCCGACGCGCCCGACGGCGCGACCCTGCTGAAGCGCGTCGGTGAGCTGCCCGGCTTCGGCGCGCAGAAGGCCACGATCCTGGTCGCCCTGCTCGGCAAGCAGTACGGCGTCACCCCACCCGGCTGGCGCGAGGCCGCCGGGGACTACGGCGACGAGGGCGCCCGGCGGTCCGTGGCCGACGTCGTCGACCCGACCAGCCTCGCCGAAGTGCGCGCGTACAAGCAGGAGTCCAAAGCGGCCAAGGCGAAGAAGACCAGCTGAAACGGGATTTCCCGCCACGCCCGGCGCGGGCGCCCCCACCGGTGGCACGATGGGTCGTGTGACGTCGAGCCGCGAGACCCGCAACGAGCCGGTGCTCATCACGGAGGCCCAGCCGAGCCTGGGTGACCAGCACGCGGCGCGCAAGAAGCGGTACGTGATCACCATGCTGATCCGCATCGTGAGCGTGGTGCTGGCGGCGATCTTCTACCAGACGCTCTGGCTCATGGCGATCTTCGCCGTCCTCGGCACGGTGCTCCCCTGGATCGCGGTGGTCATGGCCAACGACCGGCCGCCGAAGAAGAAGCTCGACGTCAACCGCTACCGGGTGCCGGCGCCCGACCGCATCCTCGAGAGCCGGCCCAGCAGCGGACGGGTCATAGACTCGGAACCGTGAGCACCGAGACCCTGGAACGCCCGGACGTCCGCCACGACACCACCTCGGAGCCGCCCGAGGTCTTCCACTACGTGAAGAAGAACCAGATCGCCGAGAGCGCGGTCATGGGCACCCTGGTCGAGGCGCTCTGCGGCGAGGTGTTCCCGGTGACCAAGAGCCCCAAGCCCGGCAGCCCCGTGTGCGAGCCGTGCAAGGAGGTCTACGCCCAGCTCAAGAAGTAGCAGGTCCCTGCGGCGGCGCCGTTCCAGCACGTCACCTGAGGCCGAGCTTGCGGGCCTCCAGCTCGATCTTGGCGGCCCGGCGACGACGGCGCCGGCGGTCGTGCCGGCGCTGCCCCGAGGGCCACCGCGCCTCCACCGTCGCGTTGAGCTCGGCACCCAGCAGGATCGCCATGCCGAGGAAGAAGCAGAACAGCAACGCGGCGATCGGCGCGGCCAGCGCCCCGTAGGGCAGTGCCGTGGTGAGCACGTCGGCGACGTAGGTGCGCAGCACCAGCGCCGCCGAGATGAAGAACCCCGCCGCCAACGCCGCCCCCAGCAGGTGCCGCACCCACGGGAGCC
The DNA here is from genome assembly GCF_037083825.1 of Klenkia sesuvii. Taxonomy (NCBI): domain Bacteria; kingdom Bacillati; phylum Actinomycetota; class Actinomycetes; order Geodermatophilales; family Geodermatophilaceae; genus Klenkia; species Klenkia sesuvii. The sequence continues at coordinate 175,237 of NZ_JBAPLU010000005.1, read as the reverse complement.
GGCGCGGCAGCGTCACGTGGTAGAAGCTCGTCAGTGCCAGCACCAGGACGATGAGCACCAGCGGCCAGTAGACCGCGTTGACCAGCAGGGTCGCGGTGCCCTGGTAGTCCGTCGGCAGCAGTGCGACCAGTGCGGTGCGGCCCAGCACCAGCAGCGGCAGCGACAGCACGGCCACCGCCAGCGCGATGATGAACAACCCCAGGGCCATCAGCCGGGTGCGGATCGGGCCGCGCACGTCGCGCTGGTCGTAGGCGATGACGCTGGTGTTCATGAAGGTGGCCACGCCCGACGACCCGGCCCAGAGGGACAGCAGGAAGCCCAGGCTGACGACATCGAGGCGGCCCGAGTTGAGGATGTCGGTCAGCGTGGGCTGGACGAGGCTCTCGACGACCCCCGGGGTCAGCGCCTCCGAGGCCAGCTCCACCAGTCTCGCCTCGATCTCCTTGACCGCGGCCTCGCCGATGAACGCGCTCAGGTAGCCCAGCGACCCCAGCAGCCCGATCAGCAGCGGCGGGACCGACAGGATCTGCCAGAACGACGCCTCCGCCGACAACCCCAGGATGCGGTCCTGCCAGGCCTTGGCCACGGTGCGGCCGAGCACCTGCAACGGCACCCGCAGGAAGGCGGGCATCCGGGCGACCACCGCGCGCGGTCGCCACCTGCCCCCCGTGGGCTCGGGGTCGACGTCCCGGGCGGGGTCGTCGTCACCGGCGCCGGGGACCACGCCGGGCGCGCGCCCGTCCACGCCACCGGCGGGGGCCGGTGACCCCGGGGGGAGGACGGTCGCCACCGGTCCAGTGTGCCCGAGTCGGCGTCCTGGCGTGTCGGCGCGCCCACCCGGACGGGTCAGGACCGGGACGACCGCGGCGACGGGCGGGGGACCGAGCGGGGCCGGCGACCGGTGGGCTGCGCGGGCGCACCCGGGGCCGTGGACGCCGGTGCCGGCTCGGGCACCGGGACGCACCGGATCACCGGCTCGGCCGCGTACCGGGTGTTGAAGTCCTCGGTGCGCAGCTGGGCGCCGGTGGTCGGGTCGGAGAAGATGCGGGTCACGGTGACGTCGAAGCCGTTGGCGCCGCCCTGCGGGTTGCAGTTGCCGTCGTCGGGCTTCTCCTGCACGACCGGGGTCCGCACGTTGTAGCGGTTGCTGCTCACCGACTCGACGTCGTAGCGCTTGGTGCCCCAGAAGGTCACCGTGATCGAGCCGGGCACCCACTCGGTCTGCACGTAGATGCCGGTCTCGCTGTCGTTGCGCCACTTCAGGTCGATCGAGTCGTAGTAGACCGTCGCCTCGCGGCCGGCCGGGTAGCGGCTGATGTAGTAGCTGTGCGGCTTGTGGTAGACGTCCTCGAGCCCGCCGAAGAACACCGCGTTGAACATCGTGGTGGCGAACTGGCTGATCCCGCCGCCGACCGCCTGGGTGAACTCGCCGTTGTTGATGACGCCGGCCGGCACGTACCCCTGGGCCTCGCCGCGGGGGCCGGTGTAGCCGTTCAGGCTGAACGTCTCGCCCGGCAGCACGACCGCGCCGTCGACGAACTCGGCCACCACGCGGATGTTGGTGCCGCTGGCCGAGTTCGTGAAGTTCGTGGTGAACGAGCTGATCGGCTCGACGATGCCCAGGGCGTTGGCCTCGTCGGTGGTGAAGTCGGCCGGGACCGCGCCGAGGCTGGCGGTCACCTCGCGCGGCGCAGGCTCGACCAGCACCGGGCGCATCGCCTCGGCCAGCGCGGCGGGGTCGACGCCGGTGCCCTCCACCGAGGGGACCACCGCGATCGTGTCGCCGCTGATCCGGAACGAGGCGTCCTGGGCCGGCGTGCCGAACTCACCCAGCTGGTCGCCGAGGGCGGTCTGCAGGCTGGCGGGGTCCAGCGTCACGGCGAGCTCGCCGTCCTCGCCCGCGGCGAACCGCAGGGCCGACGCGATGCCCTCGGGCTCGATCTCGGCAGAGGTGCCGTCGTCGCCGCGCACGGTGACCGGGGCGGCCAGCGCCGGCGTGACGACCTCCTCCAGCGCGCGCTGGGCGGCTGCCTCGTCGACCTGCACCTCGGTCGTGTCCACCGGCAGCTCGATCGGCGTCTCGGGGTCACCCCCCGAGGACAGGGCCTCGGTGACGGCCTCACCGGCGCCCTCGCGGTCCAGCTGGCGGCCGGTCACCGGCGGGACGACGGTGGCGTCGGTGCCCTGCACGGAGATCGTGGCGTCGGCCGGGGCGCGGTCGACCGTCTCGGCGAACGCGTCGATCTGCGCGGCCAGCGCCGTCTCCTCGCCGGTGATCACCGGTTCGACGGCGCGCTCCGTGAACAGAGACACCAGCCGCGTCCAGGGGTTCAGCGGTTGACCGGACGCCGCGTCGACGGTGGCGTCGACGTCGAGGGTGATGCCGGCCGTGGCGGGGGACAGGACCCCCTGCACGTCGTCGGCGATGATCACGTGGTCGGCGGTCACCCGCGGAGCCAGCTGCTCCTCCAGCGTCGCGGCCGCGGCGGCCGGGGACAGGCCCCCGATCTCGACGCCGGCGACCATCGTGCTGCGCGGCACGTCGTCGCCGGCCACCGCCAGGTCCACGCCGTAGGCGATGCCGAGCACCGCGAGCACGCCCAGCGGCACCAGCACGGCCGGTCGCCGCCACCGGCTGCGCCCGGGCTCCGCCGGCCCCACGAGGGAGAAGCTGCCCACCGGGGTGTCGTGCTCGGGTCCGGGAGCGGGGTCGTGGTCGGTGACGGTCGGGACGGCGGCCGTGGGTGGTTCGTCGTCCGGCTGCTCGCCGGGGTGGTCGGCCGGGTCCTCGGCGCGCGGCTCGTCCTCGCGGCCGGCCGGGGTCGGCGGGTCCTGGACGGCGGGGAGGAGCGAGGTGGCGTGCTCGTCGTCCTCGTCGCTGCCGTCGCGCGGCTGGTCCTGCCGGTCGCCACCCGCAGCCGGGGGGACGGCGCCGGAGGGGGTGTCGCCGTCCTGCCGGGCGACCGGGACCTCGGCGTGGTCGTCGGTCGTGTCCTCGGGGCCCGCCGCCTCGGGCGCTGTGGCGTCGTCGGCGTCGGGCTCGGGCGGCTCGGGCGTCGTCGCGGTGGGCGGCACGGCCGCGGGGGAGATGCGCCCGGTGGGGGCGTCGTCGTCGGACGCGGGCTGCGGGGCGTCGGCGTCGGCGTCGCGGCGGCGCGGGTTGACCGGCAACGGCTGGCCGAGCGGGTGCACCGGCTCGGGGGTCTGGCCACCCCAGCCCGCGGCGGGGGGCTGAGGACGGGCTACGCCGCCCGGGGCGGTGGGGCGTCCGGACCCGATGGTGCCGTCGGGCTGCAATCGGGCGGTCCGGTCGGTGCCGGCCGCCTCGTCGGGCGTGCCGTCCCGCTCGGGCCGGGGCGTCTCGTCGCTCATCGGGGGGGTCACGCTCGCTGTCGGTCGGGCGGGGTGGTCACCCCGCGCACGACGACGCCGCCGGCTCCCGGATGGGCGCGCCGGCGGCGTCGTCATGTGCTCGCTTCATCGCTGTCCGCGACGATAGCGCCTCGGTCAGGCGGGGACGGGCTGCTCGCGCTCGGTGTCGATGATGTCGACGGCGATGTCGCGGAGCTTGGCGTCGTAGGCGCGGGCGTGGTGCCCGCAGAAGACGAGGTCGCTGCCGCTCGCGAGCACGACCCGGACCTTGGCCAGCGCGCCGCAGCGGTCGCAGTGGAAGGGAACGACCAGGTCATCGGTGGCAGGGCTCGTCGTCAGGGTCTGGCTCATCTGGTCATCACTCGCTCTCCGTCGCACGGACCCGCGTTCGCGGATCGGCCTCCTGCACAGCGCCAGGATGACCCCCGGTGTTCCCGATCCGGCCCAGCTGCCGCTCGACGCGCCGGGTGAGGTGCGCCGGGTGGTACCTGGACCTGAGGGTGGAGCGGGTGAGCAGGGGATCGCACTGGGTCGAACGGTGGTACGTGGTTCCGCTACTCTCTGGACGGCTCCACGCTACAACCGATGCCCCCGCGGTGCCGCCGTCAACCCCGCACGACCAGATCCCACAGCCACATGTGATGACTTCGTGACCCCCGCCCCCTCGCAGGGGCCCGCCGCGAGCGTGCGAGTGGTGGGGGCGAGGGGGTCCTTCTGTCAGTCCAGGTAGTCGCGGAGGACCTGGGAGCGCGACGGGTGCCGGAGCTTGCTCATCGTCTTGGACTCGATCTGGCGGATCCGCTCGCGGGTCACGCCGTAGACCTGGCCGATCTCGTCGAGCGTGCGGGGCTGGCCGTCGGTCAGGCCGAACCGCAGCCGCACCACGCCGGCCTCGCGCTCGCTGAGGGTCTGCAGCACGCAGCTGAGCTGGTCCTGCATCAGGGTGAAGCTGACCGCGTCGACGGCGACGACGGCCTCGGAGTCCTCGATGAAGTCACCGAGCTGGCTGTCGCCCTCGTCGCCGATGGTCTGGTCGAGGCTGATCGGCTCCCGGGCGTACTGCTGGATCTCCAGCACCTTGTCCGGGGTGATGTCCATCTCCTTGGCCAGCTCCTCCGGGGTGGCCTCCCGGCCCAGCTCCTGCAGCAGCTCGCGCTGGATGCGGCCCAGCTTGTTGATGACCTCGACCATGTGCACCGGGATGCGGATGGTGCGGGCCTGGTCGGCCATCGCCCGGGTGATGGCTTGGCGGATCCACCACGTGGCGTAGGTCGAGAACTTGTAGCCCTTGGTGTAGTCGAACTTCTCCACCGCGCGGATGAGACCCAGGTTGCCCTCCTGGATCAGGTCCAGGAAAGCCATGCCGCGGCCGGTGTAGCGCTTGGCCAGCGACACGACCAGGCGGAGGTTGGCCTCCAGCAGGTGGTTCTTGGCCCGCTCGCCGTCGCGCACGATCCAGGTGAGGTCGCGGCGCATCTGCGGGGTGAGCTTGGCCCCGGTCTCCTCGACCTGCCGCAGCCGTTCGGACCCGTAGAGCCCGGCCTCGATGCGCTTGGCGAGGTCGACCTCCTCCTCGGCGGTGAGCAGCGCCACCTTGCCGATCTGCTTGAGGTAGGCGCGGACCGAGTCGGCCGAGGCGGTCAGCTCGGCGTCCTTGCGCGCCTTCTGCAGCGCCTCGGACTCCTCCTCGTCCTCCCACTCGAACTCGGCGGACGCGGCGGTGGAGCCGGCGTCCTTCTCGTCCTCGGCGGTGTCCTCGGGCCCGTCGGCGCCGACGACGGCGGACTCGTCCAACGACAGCCCGCCCTTGCCGCCGACGACGGCGACCGTGCCGCCCTCGCTGCCGAGCGCGGTCAGCACGGTGCCGTCGGCCGGCTCCTGCCCGGGTGACGGGGTGATCGTCGGCTTGGCCGTGGTGGACCGTGTGCGGGGCTTGGCGGCGGGCACTCGCGTTCCTTCCCGTGCAGCGACGCGTCCCCGGGTGCGGCCGGGCGGGCCCGGGGACCGCAGGAGGACGGCGCCATTGTAGCGAGCATCACGCCCCGGTCGCGGGGGATCCGGTACGCAGCCGCCCCGCAAGCGGCGCGGTGCCCGGCTACTGCCCGATGCGCCGCTCGGCGGCGAGGGCGGCGCCGACGATGCCGGCGTCGTTGAGCAGCTGCGCCGGCACGACGGGGGTGCGGGTGGACAGCAGCGGCACCCACTTGTGGGCCTTCTTGCTGACCCCGCCGCCGACCACGATCAAGTCGGGCCACAACCCCCGCTCGAGGGTGTCCAGGTAGCGGTCGACGCGCTTCGCCCAGTCGGGGTAGGAGAGGTCCTCGCGCTCGCGGGCAGCCGCCGAGGCGGCCTTCTCGCCGTCCTTGCCGTCGACCTCGATGTGCCCGAACTCGGTGTTGGGCACCAGCTGCCCGTCGATGAACAGCGCGCTGCCGATGCCGGTGCCGAAGGTCAGCATGAGCACCAGGCCGCGCTGGCCCTTGCCGGCGCCGTAGGCCATCTCGGCCAGCCCCGCGGCGTCGGCGTCGTTGAGCGTCTGCACGGTGCCCGGCACCCGCGACTCGACGGCGGCGGCCATGTCGGTGCCGATCCAGGAGGGATCCATGTTCGCGGCGGTGTAGGCCACGCCGCTCTTCATGACGCCGGGGTAGGTGACGCCGACCCGGCCGTCGTAGCCGAACTGGCCGACGACGTCGGCGACCACGTCGCACACCGCGTCGGGCAGGGCCGGCTGCGGGGTGGGGATGCGTACACGTTCGCCGACGAGCTCCCCCCGGTCGAGGTCCACCAGGCATCCCTTGATGCCGCTGCCGCCGACGTCCACTCCGAAGCCCTGCACGCCGACAGGCTAGTGACCCGGGTAGCCCCGCGGGACGGCGGCGGTGCGGCAGGATCCCCCGACGTGACCACCCGCGACGTCCACCCCCTCGCCGACGAGCTGCTCACCCTCGCCCTCACCACCGCGGAGCCCGCCGCCGACCTGGTGCGCGCCGGCCGCTCGGGCGCCGCCGACCACGTGGACACCAAGAGCAACCCGGTGGACGTCGTGACCGCCGTGGACCGGGCCAGCGAGCAGCTGGTCGTGGCGCGGTTGCTGGGTGCCCGCCCCGACGACGGCGTGCTGGGGGAGGAGGGAACCTCCCGCACCGGCACCAGCGGCGTCCGGTGGGTGGTGGACCCCATCGACGGCACGGTCAACTTCCTCTACGGGCTGGACTCCTTTGCCGTCTGCATCGCCGCCGAGGTCGAGGGCACCACCGAGGTCGGGGTGGTGGTCGACGTCGCGGCGGGGGAGACCTTCGCCGCCGTCCGGGGGCGTGGTGCGTGGTCGACCCGGGACGGGGTGACCACGCCGCTGCAGGCCTCGGCCCCGGTCTCGGTCGCCCAGACGCTGGTGGCCACCGGCTTCGCCTACGACGCCGGCATCCGCGGTCGGCAGGGCCGGGTGCTGGCCGGGCTGCTGCCCCTGGTGCGCGACGTGCGCCGGTTCGGCTCCGCCGCCGTGGAGCTGTGCCTGGCCGCGGCGGGCCGGGTCGACGCCTACTACCAGCTCGACCTCAAGCCCTGGGACTGGACGGCGGCTGCCCTGGTGGCCGCCGAGGCCGGTCTCGTGGTGCGGGTCAGCGAGGGCCACGGCGTCGGGGACCCGCTGGTGCAGGCGTTCCCGCCGGGGGTGGCCGACGAGCTCGACGCCCTCCTCGCCCAGCTGCACGCCCAGGGCTGAGCCCGGGGCGGGTCAGCAGGCGGCGGAGGCGCTCGCCGCCGGGGTGAGGGCGGCGGCCACGTCCTCGGGCGTGGCCAGCTCGGTGAAGTCGGGGCCGACCACCAGGTCGACCACCGCGGTGGCCCGGGTGTCCTGGTACTCGGTCGCGCCCGGGAGGAAGAGCTCGGTGTAGCGGGCGGCCTCGGCGCCGCGCGGACCGAACCGCAGCTCGCCGACGCCGGTCACCTCACGCCCCGTGGGGTCGTTGGCGAACTCGGTGACCACGAACCCGCGCGACTGCATGGTCGTGGCGACCGTCTGGGCCAGGCCCGCGGTGCTCGTCGCGTTGAGCACCCGCAGCTCGACGGTGGAGGGGTCGAGGGAGGGCGGGGCCTGGGCGGCGCTGGAGCAGGCCGCGGCGGCCTCGCGGTCGGTGGCGGCGGCGTCGCGGAACACGTTCCACCACACCCCGAGGGCCAGGACGGCCAGCACCAGCAGGAAGACCAGCGGGATGATCGGTCGACGGTCGCGCCGGGGGCGGGCCGGCCGACGATCGGTGGTCTCGCTCAACTGCGCTCCCCTGGGCTGCACTCCGCGTCGTGGCCGACGGTGACCGCGGCGAGCCTAGTGCCGGCCACGCTGGTCAGACCGCACCGTCCTCGAGCGCGGCGCGTCCGAGCTCCACGCAGGGGTCGATCTTGTCCGCGTAGCCGCTGGCGTCCTTGCCGGCCATCGCGCCCGCGGCCGACCGGGCCACGATGCCGGCGATGATCGCGGCGAACTTGAAGTAGGCGAACCCGACGTACCAGTGCAGCTGCGCCAGGTCGGTACCGGTGCGGGCGGCGTAGCGCTCGGCCACCTCGGCGCGGGTGGGGAACCCGGGCAGGGTGGTCACCGCCGACAGCGCGACCCCGCGGTCCTCACCGGCCTGCGGCCAGTAGACGAAGAGCATCCCCAGGTCGGTGAGCGGGTCGCCGAGGGTGGACATCTCCCAGTCGAGGACCGCCCGCACCCGGCCCGGCACCTGCGGGTCGAGCAGGCAGTTGTCCATGCGGTAGTCGCCGTGGACGATGCCCGACCGCTGCGTGGCCGGCACGGTCGCGGCCAACCGGGCGGCCAGGGCGTCCAGCCCGGGCCGGTCGGTGTCGCGGGTGGCCTCCCACTGGGTGGTCCAGCGGCGCACCTGGCGAGCCGTGAACCCCTCGGGCCGGCCGAAGTCGGCCAACCTGACCGCGGCGGGGTCGACGGAGTGCAGGTCGGCCAGGACGTCGACCAACCCGTCGCCCAGGGCCCGGCGCTCGGGTGCGGTGTCGGCGTAGCCGGCCGGCAGCGCGTCGACGACGTGCACGCCCTCCACCCGCTCCATCACGTAGAACGGCGCGCCCAGCACCTCGGGGTCGGTGCACAGGTGCAGCGTGCGGGGCACGGGCACGGGCGTGCCGGCCAGGCCGGTGATGACCTTGTGCTCACGGACCATGTCGTGCGCGGTGGCCAGGACCGCCCCGGTCGGGGGGCGCCGGAGGATGACCGCGTCGTCGGGTCCGCCACCGGCGGGGGTCACCGTGTAGGTGAGGTTGGACATGCCGGCGGCGATGAGGTCGACGTCGACCTGCTGCCACTTCTCGTCACCCAGGACGGTGGCCAGGTAGGGGCCCACGACCCCCGGATCAGCACCCACGATGGCGGTCATCGGCGCAGGGTAACCTCTGCCGCCCCTGCCCCGGATGCCCCTGCTCCGCGGCTGTGGGACGGTACGCACCGATTCGGTCCCGATGCGGCGTGTGACCGTCCGCCCGACGGGCACAAACGCGGGGCCCGCCACGTTGGGGGCCCTGCCGGACTCCCGACGGCAGACCACCGCGGGGGCTCCCCGGCCGGCCCGAGACCGCGGCGGCCCGGGGGCAGCGGCACAGAGCACACGGGTCCCCGAGGGCCCGCACGACGAAGGAATGAGGGGCACACCATGGCCACCGACTACGACGCCCCACGACGCAACGAGGCCGACGAGCTGGGCGAGGACTCGCTCGAGGAGCTCAAGGCCCGCCGGGCCGAGGCCCAGTCGTCCTCGGTCGACGTCGACGAGACCGACTTCAACGAGGCGCTCGAGCTCCCGGGCGCAGACCTGTCCAACGAGGAGCTCACCGTCCGCGTGCTGCCCAAGCAGGAGGACGAGTTCACCTGCTCGAGCTGCTTCCTGGTGCACCACCGCAGCCGGCTGGCCAGCACCAAGGGCGACCGGCTGGTCTGCCGCGACTGCGCCTGACCGCGGTACCCCCACGGTGATGGCCGACGAGCCCCGCACCGGGCCGGCCCGGGACGTCCCCCGTCCCCGGCCGGTCCCCGGTGCGCCCGAGGAGCCCGTCGGCCCGCTGGCCCGCGCGGCCCGCGCCGTCGCCGACGCGGTCGGCGGCCTGCTCGGCGACCGTCCGGCCGACGAGCAGCCCGCCGGCCGACCCGACGAGCAGCCGGGCGGGGGTGGCCGGGCCGCAGCCGTGCTGCGCGACGTGGTGGCCGCGGTCGGCAGTGCCGCCCGCGCCGCCCGCACGCCCGACGGCGGGACGGCGACGGACGCCGGCACGGACAGCGGGAAGGGGAGCGGCACGGACGGCGGCTGGCGACCCACCGCCGTCCTGACCGACCTGCTGCACGCCGCCGCGCCGCGGCTGCCCATCCGCGACGGCGACCGGCTGCGCGCCGCCCACCCGGGCATGGACGACGCCGCGATCGCCGACGCGCTGGTGGCCCATACCGCCCGGGTCACCGCCGGCATCGGCGCGGCGACCGGCGGGCTCACCGCCGCGCAGTGGTTCGCCCCGCCGTCGTTGGTCGCGCTGCCCCTCGAGCTCGGTGCCGAGACGGTGCTCGTCGCGGCCGTGGAGGTCGTGCTCGTCGGCGAGCTCCACGAGCTGCACGGCCGGCCGGCCCCCGGGGACGCCCGGGCCCGGGCCGGCGCCTACCTCACCAGCTGGACCCACCAGCGGGCCGTGGCGTCGGGCCCGGAGGGTGGTGGTCTGCTGGCCACCCTGGGCAGCGCGGGGGTCAACGCCCTGCGCCGCCGGGTCACCCGCCGGCTGGCCCGCAACGTCTCCTCGGCCGCCCCGCTGCTGCTCGGTGCGGGGTTGGCCGCCCGCAGCAACCGTCGCGCGACGGTGCAGCTGGCCGAGGCGGTCCTGGCCGACCTGCGCGCCCCCGGGCACCACTAGCCTCGGGCCGTGCCGTCCCCACCCGACCCGCCGCAGGTCCCGGTCGTGCAGGCCCCGGTCGTGCAGGTCCCGGTCGTGCAGGCCCCGGTCGTGCAGGTCCCGGTCGTGCTGGCCGACGGCGCCGTGCTGCCGGCCTACGCGCTGCCCGGCGACGCCGGGGCCGACCTCGCGGTGACCGAGGACGTCGAGCTGGCCCCGCACCAGCGGGCGCTGGTGGGCACCGGTGTCTCGGTGGCCATCCCCGAGGGCTACGCCGGTTTCGTGCACCCCCGGTCGGGCCTGGCGCACCGGCACGGGTTGAGCCTGGTCAACGCCCCCGGCACCGTCGACGCCGGCTACCGCGGCGAGATCCGGGTGAACCTGATCAACACCGACCCGACCACCACGATCCGGCTGCGCCGGGGCGACCGGGTCGCCCAGCTGGTGGTCCAGCCGGTGGTCCGCGCCGTGTTCACCCCGGTGGCGGGGTTGCCCGCCACCGCCCGCGGCGCCGGCGGCCACGGGTCCACCGGTGGCTTCGGCGCCGGCACCACATCCACGACAGAGGGGCAGGCCTGACATGCCGTTCGGACGGCGGCGCAACCGGATCGAGCGCAGCGTGCGGGAGCGGGGTGTCCCCCCGGAACCGCAGGTGCGCGAGCGCGAGCAGGACGAGACGACCGGCCCCTTCGACGTCGCCGACGCGCCCGAGGACGGCGTCACCCGCGTCGACCTGGGCTCGCTGCGCATCCCCGCGGTGCCGGGCACCGAGCTGCGGGTCGACGTGAACGCGGCGCAGAAGGTGGTCGGGGCCAGCCTGCGGTCGGGGGACTCGCTGCTGCAGGTGTCGGCCTTCGCCGCGCCGCGGGCGGGCGGGATCTGGGACGGCGTGCGCGCCGACCTGGCCACCAGCGCCCGCGGGCAGGGTGGTCAGCTGACCGAGCGGGAGGGCCCCTTCGGCCCCGAGCTGGCCGGTTCGGTCCAGGCCAGCCCGCCGCCGCAGCCGGGCCAGACCGCGCCGGCGGCGCCCGTCCGCCGGGCTGCCCGCTTCGTCGGCGTCGACGGCCCCCGCTGGTTCCTGCGCGGCATGATCAGCGGCCCCGCGGCCGAGACGCCCGAGGCCGGTGAGCTGCTGGAGAAGGCGTTCCGCCAGATCGTCGTCGTCCGCGGCACCGACCCCATGCCGGTGCGCGAGCAGCTGCCCATGACGCTCCCGCCCCAGGCGGCCGAGCAGGTCGCCGCCCAGCAGGCCGCCGCCCGCCGGCGCGGCGGACCTACCCTGGACGCGTGACCGAGACCCGTCCGAAGGGCTGGCTGTCCAAGACGCTGGCCAAGCTGACCGCCGACGACGCGACGATCGACGCCCAGGAGCTGCAGGACGACGTCGCCACGGCCGGCTGCGAGCCGGTCGGCAGCTGCCAGAAGGGCAAGGTCGTCGCGGTCACCGGCCGGCTCCGGTCGGTCGTCTACACCCCCCGGGAGACCGTGCCGACGCTGGAGGCCGAGCTGTTCGACGGGTCGGGGTCGGTCACGCTGGTGTGGCTGGGCCGCCGGCGGATCCCCGGGATCGAGCCCGGCCGCACGCTCACCGCGCGCGGCCGCTTCGCCTCCTTCGAGGGGCGCAAGGTCATCTACAACCCCTGGTACGAGCTGGGCCTCGGGTGAGCCGGCCGTCCGGGCGCCCGGCGGGGCGCTCGTCGCTGGTGGTCGACCGCCACCTGGTGCTGGACTCGCTCGGCGGCTGGCGGGGCATGGTCGACGTCTCCCTGCCGACGGTCGCGTTCGTGGTCGCCAACGGCCTGGGCGGGCTGACCGTCGGCATCTGGGCCGCGCTGGGGGCCGCCGTCCTGGTGTTCGGGCTGCGGCTGCTGCGCCGCGAGACCGTCCAGCAGGCGGTGAGCGGCCTCATCGGCGTGGCCATCGCGGTGGCCATCGCGCGGGTTTCCGGTGAGGCGCGCGACTTCTTCGTGCTGGGGCTGGTCCGCAACGCCGGGCTCGGGGTCGTGCTGCTGGGCTCGGTGCTGGTGCGCTGGCCGCTGGTCGGGGTGGCCGCGGAGTTCCTGGCGCCGAGCCACCTCGGCTCGATGGCCGACCACAGCATCAAGGGCAGGCTGGCCGGTCGGGTGCGCCAGCGCGGCTCCGCGGTGCTGCGCGCCGGGGAGGGTGCCGCCGAGCCGGCGCCGGACGGCGAGGAGGACACCCCGGCGGCCGCCGAGGCGCCGGCCGAGCGGCACTGGCGCACCGACCGGCGCATGGTGCGCGCCTACAGCTGGCTGACCCTGCTGTGGGCGGGCACGTTCCTGGTGCGCGCCGCGGTGCAGGGGTTCCTGTACTGGCGGGACGAGGTCGCCCTGCTGGGCACCGCGTCGCTCGTGCTCGGCCTGCCGGTGACGGGGCTGGCGCTCGTCGTCACCCTCTGGGTGGTCGCCCGCCTGCACCGCCACCGCACCGCCGACAGCTAGCCGACGGGCCGCCCCGACAGCACCTCCTGCAAATCCTCCTCGACGTCGCCGTGCATGACGAAGAGCAGTTCGTCGCCGGCCTCAAGCGGCTCGTCGGGCGAGGGGGTGATGACCCGCTCGCCGCGCAGGATGGCCGTCAGCACGGTCTCGCGGGGCAGCGGGACGTCGCGCAGCGGGCGGCCCACCCAGGGGGTGTCCTCGGCCAGGGTGATCTCGGTGAGGTTCGCCGCGCCCTTGCGGAAGCTCATCAGCCGGACGACGTCGCCGACGGTCACCGCCTCCTCGACCAGCGCCGCCAGCACCCGCGGGGTGGAGACGGCCACGTCGACGCCCCAAGCCTCGGTGTAGAGCCACTCGTTGCGGGGGTCCTTCACCCGGGCGACCACCCGGTTGACCGCGAACTCGGTCTTGGCCAGCAGGGAGACGACGAGGTTGGCCTTGTCGTCACCGGTGGCGGCGATGACCACGTCGCAGGTGGACAGCTGCGCCTCCTCCAGGGCGCTGACCTCGCAGGCGTCGGCCTGCACCCATTCCGCGCCCGGGACGGCCCGCGCGCGCACCTTGGCCCCGTTCTTCTCCAGGAGCATGACCGCGTGGCCGTTGCCCAGGAGCTCCCCGGCGATGGAGCGGCCCACCGCCCCGGCGCCCACGATGGCGACGCGCATCAGTGCTGCCCTCCCTCGGGTGCGTTCTCCACGACGTCGTGCACCGCGGCGGCGATGTCGTCGGTGGCGGCCACGACCAGGTGGTCACCGGACTGCAGCACGGTGGTGGGGCGGGGCAGCTGGGCCTCGCCGAACCGGACCAGCCAGGCGGCCCGGGCGCCGGAGGCCTTCTCCAGGTCGGCGAGCGGGCGGCCCACCCAGCCGTCGGTGACGGTGACCCGCATGAGCAGCACCTTGCCGGTGGGCTCCCGCCAGATCTCGGTGACCTTGACGCTGAGGAGCTCGCGCATGAGACGGCTGACCGTCCAGGGCACCGTCGCGACGCTGGGGATGCCCATGCGCTCGTAGACCTCGGCGCGCTTGGAGTCGTAGATGCGGGCCACGACGTGCTCGACGCCGAAGGTCTCGCGGGCCACCCGGGCGCTGATGATGTTGGAGTTGTCGCCGCTGCTCACCGCGGCGAAGGCGCCGGCGGCGTCGATGCCGGCGTCGAGCAGGGTCTGCCGGTCGAAACCGAGCCCGGTCACCTGGCGGCCGTTGAAGTCCGGGCCCAGCCGGCGGAACGCCTCGGCGTTCTGGTCGATGACCGCGACGCTGTGCCCGATCTCCTCCAGCCGCCGGGCGATGGCGGACCCGACCCGGCCGCAGCCCATGACGACCACGTGCACGTGCGCTCCCGAGGGGATCTCCGCGCCCCGGCGTGGACCGCCCGGGCGTACCGCGGGGAAGTTACACCGGACCGGTGACGGGGCGGCGACGACGCCGGGTCGGGTGCGGCCGGTCGCACCCGGGTGGCCGGTGGCGTCCGTACCATCGCCGCGTGCCTTCGCTGTCCGACCTCGGGCAACTCCCCAAACGCCTCGTCCTGGGCCGCCCCGTGCGCAGCGACAAGGCGGGGGAGTCCCTGCTGCCCAAGCGCCTGGCGCTGCCGATCTTCGCCAGCGACCCGCTGTCCTCGGTGGCCTACGCCACCCAGGAGATCCTGATCGTCCTGACCCTGGCCGGGGCGGCGTTCCTGTACTTGGCGCCCTGGCTGGCGGTGGCCGTCGTCCTGCTGCTGGTCGTGGTGGTGCTGTCCTACCGGCAGGTCGTGCACGCCTACCCCTCGGGGGGCGGTGACTACGAGGTGGCGGCGCGCAACCACGGGCGGTTCGCCTCGCTGGTGGTGGCCAGCGCGCTGCTGACCGACTACGTGATGACCGTGGCTGTGTCGGTCGCGTCTGGCACGGACAACATCATCTCGGCGTTCCCGTCGCTGGCCGAGCACCGGGTGGCCATCGCGGTGGGGCTGGTGGCGTTCCTGGCCGCGGCCAACCTGCGCGGGGTGCGGGAGTCGGGCAAGGGCTTCGCCGTCCCGACCTACCTGTTCGTCGCCGGCATCCTGGTCATGGTCGTCACCGGGTTCATCGAGTACTTCTTCACCGACGGCTCGCTGGTGGCCGAGAGCGCCGGCTACACCATCACGCCCGAGCCCGAGTACTCCGACCTCGCCGGGGTGGCGCTCATCTTCTTCGTGCTCCGCGCGTTCGCCTCCGGCTGCACCGCGCTGACCGGGGTCGAGGCGATCGCCAACGGGGTGCCCGCCTTCCGGCCGCCGAAGTCGCGCAACGCCGCCACGACGCTGGCGCTGATGGGCGGCATCGCGGCGGCCATGTTCGCCGGGGTCACCGCGCTGGCGCTGTTCTCCGGCGTCAAGTACGCGGAGTTCCCCTGCGACCTCCAGGGCTTCGCGAACTGCGAGACCGAGCCGCAGCGCACGGTCATCGCGCAGGTGGCCAGTGCCGTGTTCGGCGGCGACACCTCGGTGGGCTTCTTCTACATCCAGGCGGCCACCGCGCTGGTGCTGATCCTGGCGGCCAACACCGCCTTCAACGGCTTCCCGCTGCTGGGGTCGGTGCTCGCCCAGGACCGCTACATGCCCAAGCAGCTGCACACCCGCGGGGACAAGCTGGTCTACAGCAACGGCATCCTGCTGCTGGCCGGGTTCGCGGTCGTGATGATCGTGGCCTTCCAGGCCGACTCCACCCGGCTCATCCAGCTCTACATCGTCGGGGTCTTCACCAGCTTCACGATCGGCCAGTGGGGCATGGTGCGGCACTGGAAGCGCGAGATGAAGCTGGTCGAGGGGGCCGAGCGGGCCCGCATGCGGCGTTCACAGGTCATCAACGCCCTCGGCGGCTCCATCACCACGGTGGTGCTCGTGATCATCGTGCTGACGAAGTTCACCCGTGGTGCCTGGATCGTCATCGTCGTGATGCCGTTCATCTACCTGCTGATGCGGCAGATCAACCGGCACTACACGCAGGTGGCCGAGCAGCTGGTGCCCAGCGGTGACTCCCGCACGCTGCCCTCGAAGGTGCACGCCGTCGTCCTGGTCAGCAAGGTGCACAAGCCGACCCTGCGGGCGCTGGCCTTCGCCCGGGCCACCCGGCCCGACCAGCTGACCGCGCTCACGGTCAACGTCGACGACGCCGACACCCGGGCGCTGCAGGCCGACTGGGACCGCTACGACATCCCGGTGCCGCTGACCGTGCTCGACTCGCCCTACCGCGAGATCACCCGGCCGGTGCTGGACTTCGTGAAGGAGATCCGCCGCGACAGCCCGCGGGAGCTGGTCGTCGTCTTCGTGCCGCAGTACGTGGTGGGCCACTGGTTCGAGAACGTGCTGCACAACCAGAGCGCGCTGCGGCTGCGGGCCCGCCTGCAGTTCCAGCCCGGCGTCATGATCACCACGGTGCCCTGGCAGCTGGAGGGCTCCCGCGACCGGGAGGACGCCCTGCGGCCCGGGGTGGCCCCCGGTGACCTCCGCCGCGGTCTGGCCGAGGACCCTGGCGCCCGTGAGCGATGACCCCCGTCCCCAACACGGCTCGCAGGCTCGCCGCGGGCCCCAGGACGAGGGCCGTACCGGCACGCCGGGAGAAGCTCGTCCTGGGTGGACCGGTCGGCGGGTCGAGCTGACGGTCGGGCCGGTCGCCCACGGCGGGCACTGCGTCGCCCGCCACGAGGGCCGCGTCGTCTTCGTGCGGCACGCGCTGCCGGGGGAGCGGGTGGTCGCGCTGGTCACCGAGGACCGGCACCGCGGCTACTGCCGGGCCGACGCCGTCGAGGTGCTCGACCCCTCCCCGGACCGCGTCGACCGGCCCTGCCCGGCGGCGGGCCCCGGGGCGTGCGGCGGGTGCGACTGGCAGCACGTCGCACCGGAGGCCCAGCGCCGGCTCAAGGGCGACGTCGTCACCGAGCAGTTCGCCCGCCTGGCGGGCCTGGACGTCTCCCTGGACGTCGAGGAGCTGCCCGGCGGTCCGCTGCGCTGGCGCTCGCGGGCCCGCTTCGCCGTCGACCGGTCCGGCCGCCCCGGGCTGCGCCCGCACCGCTCCCGCGACGTCGTCGTGCTGCAGGACTGCCCCATCACCGTCGAGCCGGCGGTCGAGGCCGTGCTCGGACGCCGCTGGGACGGCGTGGGCGCGGTCGACGTCGCGGTGGACTCCGTGGGCGGGGTGACCACCACGACGCTGGACCGCCGCGGTCACCCGCAGGCCACCAAGGTCGTGCGGGCGACCGGGGCCGCGGCCAGCGGCACCCGCGCCGAGCGCAAGGCCTGGCACCGGGACTGGCAGGTCGAGGGCACCGGGTTCTGGCAGGTGCACCCCGCCGCGGCCGACGCGCTCGTGGGCGCGGTCGCCGGGTTCGCCGCCGTCGCGCCGGGGGAGCGGGTGCTCGACCTCTACGCCGGGGCCGGCCTGTTCGGCGGGTCGCTGGCCGCCGGTGTCGGCCCCGAGGGCCAGGTGGTGTGCGTGGAGGGCGACCCCGGCGCCTGCGCCGCGGCGTCGGACAACCTGGCCGACCTGCCGCAGGCCGAGGTCTGGCAGGGCGACGTCGACGCCGAGGGCCTGGCCGAGCTGCTCGCCGAGCTCGACGGCCCGCCCGACGTCGTCGTCCTGGACCCCCCGCGGTCCGGCGCCGGGCGCGAGGTGAGCGCCGTGCTGGCCGACGCCGGGGCCCGCGCGGTCGTCTACGTGGCCTGCGACCCGGCGTCGCTGGCCCGCGACGTCGCCGTGTTCGCCGAGGCCGGCTGGCGGCTGACCGGGCTGCGGGCCTACGACGCCTTCCCGATGACCGCCCACGTCGAGTGCGTGGCGCTGCTGGAGCCGCCCGCCCGCTAGCCCTGGTCGGCCAGCCCCGACAGGTCGTACAGCTCGGTGTCCCCGTCCTCGACCTGGGTGGCGTGGTGCTCGACCCAGTCCTTGATCCGGACGGCGTCGGGCCCACCGCCGCTGCCCACGAGGTAGTAGTGGATGCGGTGCGCGGCGACGTCGTCCTGGAACTGGCGCAGGGTGAGGGTGGGGTCCTGGCCGGAGAACCCGCCGATGTCCATCACCGGTTGCCCGGTGGCCAGCTGGACGGCGGCGCCGTGGTGGCCGGTGGTGGCGGCGGCCCAGGTGTAGCCCGCGCCGCCGGCGCGCACCAGCGCCTCGGCCGTGCCGTCGATGCCGGCGCCGTCGGGCCGCCCGCCGTGCCACCCGGCCGCCGTCACGGGGGGTGGGTCGGCGTAGACGTTGCTGCTCTGGTGCACCCCGTCGGCGGTGCCCACCGACCACAGCAGCGGCCCCAGGCACAGCGCCAGCACCGCCGGGACGGCGAAGGCCCGGCCGCGACCCCGGCGCAGCGCCACCAGCGCGGCCGCCGCGAGCGCGACCAGCACGCCGGTCAGCACCGCGGAGGGGAGGGGGTGGTGCCAGTGCGCCCATGCGTTGGTCACCGCCGTCGCCACGGCGACCAGTAGCCCGGCGGCCAGCAGGCCGGGCCGGTGCGACCGCCGCAGCACGGTGCCACCGAGGGCCACGAGGGCCGCGGCCGCGGGGGCCAGCTGCACCGCGTAGTAGCTGTGCTCGATGCCCTTCATCGTGCTGAGCACGACGGCGGTGACGACGAACCAGCCGCCCCACAGCACCGCCGCCGCCCGCACCCGGTCGGTGCGGGTGGCCCGCGCGGTCAGCAGCAGGACGGCGACCAGCGCGAGAACGGCGGCCGGCAGCAGCCAGCCCGCCTCGTCACCCCCGGACCCGACCAGCCGCCACACGCTGGACGAGGACTGGTGCATGCCGCCCCCGCCGGCGCTCTCGTCGCCGCTGAGCCGGCCGAGCCCGTTGTAGCCGAAGGCCAGGCTCAGCGGGTCGTCGTCGGTGGTGCCGCCCACCCACGGCCGGTCGGCCCGGGGCACGAGCCGGACGACGGCCACCCACCAGCCGGCCGAGACCAGCAGCGCGGCACCGGCTGCGGCCAGCTGCGCCAGCCGGGTGCGCCACCGGGGTGGCCCGGCCAGCAGGTAGGCCCCGGCGAGCCCGGGCAGCACGAGGAACGCCTGCAGCGACTTGGTGAGGAAGGCCAGCCCGATCAGTGCGCCGGCCAGCACCAGCCAGCGGGTGCGACCGTCCTCGAGCGCCCGGCCGACGGCCCAGGCGGCGGCCACGCACAGCAGCACGAGCAGGGCGTCGGGGTTGTCGTACCGGAACATGAGGGTGGCCACCGGGGTGAGGGCCAGCAGCAGCCCGGCCAGCAGGCCCGGCCAGGGCCCGACCACCCGGCGCACGGTGGCCGCGAGCAGGGCCACGGCGAGCACCCCCATCACCGCCTGCGGCAGCAGCACCGACCACGGGGACAGCCCGAACAGCCGGGCCGACAGGCCCATGACCCACAGCGCGGCCGGCGGCTTGTCGACCGTCACCGAGCCGGGCGCGTCGGAGGCCCCGAAGAACCAGGCCGACCAGTCCGACGCCCCGGCCTGGGCGGCCCCGGCGTAGAACGCGTTGCCCCATCCCGACCGGCTCAGCCCGACGGAGTACAGCACGCCGGTGCCGGCGAGCAGGGCGGCGAGCGCCACCTGGTCCGGCCGTGGCCGCAGCCGGGGTCCGGACCTCCGGCGCAGCGGGGGCGGTGGGGCACCGAGGGGTGCGTCACGGGGGGCGTCGAGCACGGTCACGGCTGCGGAGGGTGTCCGGGCCGCCTGGACGGGGCCTCCCGGCCGGCTGTGGGTTGCCCGACCTCCCGCTGTCCACCGGGTGTGCAGCAGGCTCCCAGGGGGTCCCCCGGGAGCTCCCAGCCCGCTCCTCGACCGTGTCCCGCGTCGACCTGGGAGGGTGAAGTGCTCGCGGAGCTGTGGCGGTCGTTCGTCGCGCTGAGGCTGGTGTCCGGGCCCCTGTACGTGGGGCTGCTGGCCGCCCTGGTCGTCGGGCTGGCTGTCCTGCTGGCGGCCCGGCACGACCGGCGCTGGTTCACCCGGCGAGTCCCCGTGGCGCTGGTCGCCGCCGCGGCGCTGGTGGGGGTGGCGCAGCTGCTGCTGGTCATCACCAAGCCGTTCCCCGACGGCCTGCCGTGGACCGTGCCCCTGTGGACCGGCCTGGGCTTCCTCGGCATCACCCTGGCGGTGGTCGGCTGGCGGGGGCAGCGGTGGTGGCGCCGCGTGCTCGCCGTGACCGCGCTGGTCGCCGTCGTCCTCGGGGCGGCCAACGGCGTGAACCAGGTGTACCAGCCGTTCCCCACGGTGGCCGCGGCGCTGCAGCTGCCGCCCTACGACCAGGTCGACGCGCGGGACGTGCTCACCGACGCCTCGGTCAGCTCGGCGTCGCTGGCCGACTGGACGCCGCCGGCGGGCATGCCGACCACCGGCGCCCTCTCCCAGGTGACCATCCCGGCCACCACCTCGGGTTTCCCGGCCCGACCGGCCTGGGTGTACCTGCCCCCGGCCTACCTGACGGCGGACCGCCCGGCCCTGCCGGTGTGGATCATGCTCGGCGGGCAGCCGGGCAGCCCGCGCGACTGGGTCGACGGCGGCCAGATCGCCCAGCGCCTGGACGCCTGGGCCGACGCCCACCACGGCCTGGCGCCGGTCGTGGTCATGCCCGACGACCTGGGCGGGGAGGCCAGCAACCCGTTGTGCACCGACTCGCCGCTGGGCAACGCCGACACGTACCTGTCGGTCGACGTGCCGGCCTGGGTCGCCGCGCACCTGCAGGTGGACACCGACCACGCCGACTGGGCGGTGGGCGGGTTCTCCTACGGCGGGACCTGCGCCCTGCAGCTGGCGACCAACCACCCCGACCTGTTCCCCACGGCGTTCATCGCCTCCGGGCAGCGGGCACCCACGCTGGGCAGCCAGGCCCAGACGCTGCAGGCGGCCTTCGGGGGCAGCGAGGCCGCCTTCGACGCCGTCGACCCGCTGCACCTGCTCGCCGCCCACCGCTACCCCGACCTGCACGCCTACGTGGTCGTCGGGTCCGACGACCACGACTACCTGCCGCAGGCCCAGGAGATCACCGCGGCCCTGCAGGGGGCCGGCGCGACCGTCACCACCACCCAGCTGCCCGGGGCGCACTCGTGGGACGTCTCGGGGCCCGGGTTCGAGGGCTCGATCCCGTGGCTGGCCCAGCGGACGGGCCTGCCTTCGTGACCGGCACCGTCACAGCTGCCGTCGTGCGGGTGCTGCGCCGGGTGCCGGTCACCGTCGGCCTGGCCGCGGTGCTGGTGGCCAGCGCCGTGCTCGCCGTGCCCGCCCACTGGGGCACCGGTGTGCCGCCGCTGGAGCAGGGCCGGTGGTGGACGCTGCTGACCGCCGGGCTGGTCACGTCGGGGCCGCGGGAGGCGGTCGTGGCCGTGCTGCTCGTGGGCGCGCTGCTCGGGCCGGTCGAACACCGGCTCGGCAGCCGCTGGACGGCGACCACCTGGCTGCTGGGGCAGGTGGCGGCCGGGGTGCTGGCCACCGCGGTGGCCGTCCTGCTGCAGGACACCAGCGCCTGGTGGGGCCGGTTCCTGGTGCAGGCGGTGGTCACCGGCCCGCTGCCCGGGGTCGTCGCCGTCGTCGGGGCCGCCACCGCCGTGGCCACCCCGCTGCTGCGCCGGCGGACCCGGCTCGTGCTGGGCGTCGTCCTGGTCATGCAGGTCCTCTACTCGGGCACCGCCGGGGACCTGCACCGCCTCGCCGGCTGGCTGCTGGGCCTGGGCGGCGGCGTGGCGTTTGCGCGGTGGCGTGCCCGGCGCACCGGCGTGCGACCCGAGCGCGGCGTCGTCAGCCGCCGGGAGTCGCGGGCGCTGGTGGCGCTCGTGGTGGCGGCGGCCGCGGTGGGCCCGCTGCTGGCCGCGCTGTCCCGCACGGCCGAGGGGCCCTGGTCGGTGGTCAGCCACCTCTTCGTCTCGGGCACGCCGACGGCCGCCCAGGTCCAGCAGGTCTGCGCCGGCGGGGCCGCGACGACCTGCCGGGTGCTGCTGGAGCGCGCCCGCCTCGGCGGCCTCGGTCCCGAGCTGCTGTCCGCGCTGCCCGTGCTGCTCCAGCTGGTGCTGGCCGAGGGCCTGCGCCGGGGGCGCCGCGCGGCCTGGTTCGGCGCCGTCGTCTTCAGCGGCGCGCTGACCGTCGTCGGTGCGGTCGTGGTCGCCGTCGTCCTGCGCCACCCGCAGGCGGCGGTGTCGGTGCTGCACACGGCCCGGGCGGGGTTGCCCGCGGTGGCGCTGTGGTCACCGGTCGTGGCTCCCGGTGCTGTGCTGGTCCTGCTGCTGCTCACCCGGAACCGGTTCCCGGTGGCGGCCGCCCCGGGCGCGGCCCGCCGGTGGGCCGCGCTGGCCGCTGCCGGGCTGGGCCTGGTCGTGCTGGTCTACGTGGGGGCCGGTGTGCTCCTGCGCGGTGACTGGGCGCAGCCGCCGACCGTGGCCCGGCTGCTCGCCGACCTGCCGGCCCGCATTCTCCCGCCGGGTTGGCTGGGGGAGGTGCTGCCGCGGGTCGCCCCCCTCCGCGGGGCGGCCCGGGTGCTGGCCAACTGGACCGGGGTGGTCTGCTGGGCGGTGCTGGTGGGCACGGCGTGGGCCGTCGTCCGGCCGGCCGTGCCGCAGGGGGACGCCGCCCGTGCGCGGGCCCTGGTCGACCGGCACGGCGAGGGTGCGCTGTCGTTCATGACCACCTGGGTGGGCAACCGCTGGTGGTTCACCCCCGACGGCGAGGCCGTGGTGGCCTTCCGCGTGGTCGGCGGGGTCGCGCTCACCACCGGGGACCCGGTGGGCCCGCCCGCGGCCCGGGCCGCGGCGGTCACCGGGTTCACCGCCTGGAGCCTCGCCCAGGGCTGGACGCCCTGCTGGTACTCCGTCACCGACGTGGTGGTCGACGCCCTGCCCGGCGGGCGCCGGGTGCAGGTGGCCAGCGAGACCTGGCTGCCGCTGGGGGAGCTGGCCTACACCGGCAAGAAGTGGCAGGACGTGCGCACGGCGATCAACCGGGCCGCGCGGGACGGCGTCCAGGCGGTGTGGCTGCGCTGGGCCGATGCCCCGCTCGCCCTGCGCGAGCAGGTCGCCCGGTCCTCGGAGGAGTGGCTGGCCGGCAAGGGGCTGCCCGAGATGGGGTTCACCCTGGGCGGCCTCGACGAGCTCGCCGACCCGGCCGTGCGCTGCCTGCTGTCGGTGGGCCCCGGCGGCCGGGTGCACGGCATCACCAGCTGGCTGCCCGCCACCCGGGACGGCGTGCGGGTCGGCTGGACCCTCGACCTGATGCGGCGCAGCCCCGGTTGCCCGCCGGGCACGATGGAGTTCCTGGTCGGCACCGCCGCGCTGACCTTCCAGGCAGAGGGGTGCTCCTTCGTGAGCCTGTCCGGCGCCCCGCTCGCCTTCCCCGACGACGGGGAGAGCGACGCGCTCGCCCGGCTGCTGGAGGCCACCGGCCGGCTGGTGGAGCCGGTCTACGGCTTCCGCTCGCTGCTGGCCTTCAAGGCCAAGTTCCAGCCGCGGCACCGACCCCTGTGGTTGGTGCACCTGGACCCGGCCGACCTGCCGCGCATCGCCCGCGCGGTCTCCCTGGCCTACCTGCCGCACCTGTCGGCCGGGCAGGCGGTGCGGCTGGGCCGCGCCCTGCTGGCCGGCCGGCGCCGGCCGACCACCCGCCCGGGTGGTCCGGGTCCGTCGGCGCCGCAGCCCGGCCCGACGCCGGCCCCGTCCGCCCCGCTGGTCGACGCGGGCACCCGGTGACCCGGCCCCGGCGGCGGGCGGCGCCGCTGCTCGCGGTGGGGTCGGCGGTGGGGCTGCTGGCCACCGGGTGCGGAGCGGCCGTCGTCCCGGCGGCGGCCGGGACCGACGGTGCCGCTGCCGGTGCCGGCCCGCCCGTGCGGGTGGTGGTCGTGGGCGACTCGATCACCGAGATGGGCAGCCCCGACTTCGACGACGGCGACTACGACGCCAGCTCGTGGGCGTGGTGGGCCACCGGCGGCGGGGTCGACGTCCTGGGCGGGTGGGCGCACTCGGGGGCGACCACGGGTGACGCCCTCGCCGCCGTCGGTCCGGTGCAGGCCGACGTGCTCGTGCTCATGGCCGGCAACAACGACGTCGACCTCGGCGTGCCCACCTCGACGGTGCTGGCCAACCTGGTGCGCATCGCCGACGTCGTCGGCGTCCCGCGCGTGCTGCTCTCGGCCGTGGCGCCCGAGGACGGGCTCGGCCCGCACCTGGCCGCCCTCGACGACGCCCTGGCCGGGTTGGCGCGCGAGGAGGGCTGGCAGTTCGTCGACCCGATGACCGCGGTGCGCGACGGGGACGGCGGCTGGCGCGACGGCACGACCCCGGACGGGGTGCACCCCACCGAGGCGGCCGCGGCGCGCATCGGCGCGGCGCTGCACGAGGCGGTGCTGCACCCCGACGACCCTGCCGGCACGACCCCGGCCGCTGTCGTACCCCCGGGGCACACTGGCTGACGTGCCCGCACCCGACCGCCCGACCACCGGCCGGGACGGCACGGCGCCGCCCGGGTGGCCCGAGCAGGTGCGCCCACCCGGGGCCCCCGACTGGGAGCGCACGGCGATCGCCTGGCTCTACGACCTGGTGCCGCCGGAGTACCGCGCGCACGAGGTGCTGCGCCGCTACCCGGTGCTGCTGGCCCGCTTCGCCGCCGACCACGTGGCCGCCGGGCTGGAGGCCGCGCGGGCGGGGTGGCGCACCGTGCGGGTCGAGCTGGCCGACGAGCTCCCGCCCGAGGCGATGGAGGCCGCCATGGCCGCCTACGAGCGCGAGGGCGCCCGGTTGGCGGCCGCCGCCCGCGGCGTCGAGGTGGTGGGCGGGGCCCTGCGGGGGGATCGTTGGGCGCCTCGGCTGTGATCGTCCCGCGACTACAGTCGAGGCCCCTGATGCCCCTGAGAGGACCCCGTCCCGCCGTGTCGTTGCTCCGTTCGCTCTCCGGGCCCGCCGACCTGCGCGCGCTGGCCCCCGACCAGCTGCCCGTGCTGGCCGCGGAGATCCGCGACGCCCTGGTCACCAGCGTGGCCCGCACGGGGGGGCACCTGGGCCCCAACCTGGGTGTGGTCGAGCTGACCATCGCGGTGCACCGGGTCTTCGACTCCCCGCGCGAGCCGGTGGTCTTCGACACCGGCCACCAGTCCTACGTGCACAAGCTGCTCACCGGCCGGCTCGAGGGCTTCACCGGGCTGCGCCAGCGCGGCGGCCTGTCGGGCTACCCGTCGCGGGCCGAGAGCGAGCACGACTGGGTGGAGAACAGCCACGCCTCCACCTCGCTGTCCTACGCCGACGGGTTGGCCAAGGCCTTCGCCGTGCGCGATGACGTGCGGCCGGTGGTCGCGGTCATCGGCGACGGCGCGCTCACCGGCGGCATGGCATGGGAAGCGCTGAACAACATCGCCGCCGCCCAGGACCGCCCCGTGGTCATCGTGGTCAACGACAACGGCCGGTCCTACTCGCCGACCATCGGTGGGGTCGCCGACGCGTTGGCCACCCTCCGCCTGCGCCCGGGCTACGAGCAGGCGCTGCTCGCCGTCCGGCAGTCGGTCACCCGCACCCCGGTGGTGGGCACCGCGCTCTACGACGCCCTGCACGCCATCAAGAAGGGCCTCAAGGACGTCCTGTCGCCGCAGGGAATGTTCGAGGACCTGGGCATGAAGTACGTGGGTCCGGTCGACGGCCACGACATCGCCGGACTGGAGTCGGCACTGCGCCGCGCCCGTGCCTTCGGCGGGCCGGTCATCGTGCACGCGGTGACCACCAAGGGGTTCGGGTACGCCCCGGCCGAGAGCGACACCGTCGACGCCTGGCACGCCACCGGCGTCTTCGACCCCGACAGCGGGGTGAGCCCGGCCGCCGCCGGCCGCGACTGGACGACGGCGTTCTCCGACGAGCTGGTGGCCGTCGGCGGCGAGCGCAGCGACGTCGTCGCCATCACCGCCGCGATGCTGCACCCCACCGGGTTGGCCGCCTTCGCCGAGCGCTGGCCCGAGCGCACCTTCGACGTCGGCATCGCCGAGCAGCACGCCCTGACCTCGGCGGCGGGTCTGGCCATGGCCGGCCTGCACCCGGTGGTCGCGGTGTACTCCACGTTCCTCAACCGGGCCTTCGACCAGCTGCTCATGGACGTCGCGCTGCACCGCCAACCGGTCACCGTCGTCCTGGACCGGGCCGGGGTCACCGGCACCGACGGCGCCTCGCACAACGGCATGTGGGACACCTCCATCTGCGCCGTCGTCCCCGGCTTGCGCATGGCCATGCCGCGCGACGAGGAGACGCTGCGGGAGGAGCTGCGCGAGGCGCTGGCCGTCACCGACGGGCCCACCGTGCTGCGCTTCCCCAAGGGGGCCGTGCTCGCCTCGGTGCCGGCCCTGGAGCGGGTGGGCCCGGTCGACGTGCTGCGCCGCGCGGCCCAGCCGGAGGTCCTGCTCGTCGCCTGCGGGTCGCTGGTGCCCGCCGGGCTGGGTGCCGCCGAGCGGGCCGCGCAGCACGGCATCGAGGTCACCGTGGTCGACCCCCGGTGGGTGCTGCCGGCCTCGCCCGAGCTGGTGGCGATGTGCGCCGGGTACAGGCTGGTCGTCACCCTCGAGGACGGTGGCCGCTCGGGCGGGGTGGGGGAGACCCTCGCCGCCGCGCTGCGCGACGCCGAGGTCGACGTCCCGGTGCGCTGCCTGGGCCTGCCGCAGGTGTTCCTCGAGCACGGTTCCCGGGGCGAGGTGCTGGCCGAGCACGGCCTCACCGAGCAGGACGTCGCCCGCCGCGTGGTCGAGTGGGCCGCCCGCATCGCCGACCGCAGCCCCGACACCGAGGAGAACCGTGCTGATCGCTGAGATCCAGGTCGCGCCGTCGCCGGCCGGCACCGCCGAGGAGCCCTACGCGCACGTCAAGGCCGCGATCGCGGTCATCCAGGCGTCGGGCCTGCCCTACGAGGTGGGCGCGCTGGGCACCACGCTGGAGGGCGAGGCCGACCAGGTGTGGGCCACCCTGCGCGCGGTGCACGAGGCGATGCTGGCCGCCGGCGCGACCGCGGGCATCAGCCACATCAAGGTCGCCGAGGTCAACCGGACAATGCACAGCCTCACCGACAGCTTCCGCTAGCCCCCCCGGCCCCTCCCCCCGGCCCCTCCCGGAGTTGATCACGGACCTGTGCGCGCGACGCGCCGCGGGCGGGTGTCCTGGGGTCCGTGATCAACTCCGGCCGGCGGCGGCCCACAGGCCGGCGGCGCGGGCGGCGGCCGCCTCGATCAGCTCGGTGAGCTCGGGCCGGTCGGGCACGGGGAAGGACACGTAGGCGCCCCGCCCGCCGGCCGTGGGTCGGCCGTACGCCTTGGCGGCCGGGGTGCCGCCGGGCAGCAGCCGCACGGTGAGCGTCTGCAGTGTGAACTCCTCGCCCCGCCGGACGTCGGTCCACCGCAGGTGCGCGGGGATGGTCACGTTCAGCGCCAGTGCGTTCACCTCGACGTCCACGCCCCCATCGTGGCGTGGTCGCTGCGCGGTCGGAGCGAGGACTGCGCATTCAGCACGCCGAGAGGGGGCGTCCCGTCCGCGCGCGAGCCAGGGAGTGCGGACGGGACGGGCCGAGCCCTACAGCGCGCCGGCCCGCTCCAGGTAGGGGCTGATGCCGCCCAGCCAGAACGGCCAGCCGGCGCCGAGCAGCATGGCGAGGTCGATGTCCTCGACCGCCTGCACCACGCCCTCGTCGAGCATGAGCCCGATCTCCTCGGCCAGTGCCCGCTCGGCGTTCGCGCGCAGCTGCTCGGCGTCCGGGCCCCCGGAGCCGCCCTGGAAGACCGCCGCCAGGTCGGGGTCGACGACGCCGGGCTCGCTGAACACGCTCGCCTTGCGCAGCTCGACCATGCGGCGCAGGCCCTCGCCCACGGCGAACCGGTCGGGGAAGGCCTCGTGCATGCGCTCCGCGACGTGCAGCGCGACCGGCGGACCGACCAGCGACAGCAGCTCGAACGGCGTCATCGGCAGGCCCAGCGGGTCCAGCGCCCGCTCGGCGACCTCCACCGGCGTGCCGGCGTCGACGGCTGCGGTGACCTCGCCGAGGAACCGGGTGAGCAGCCGGTTGACCACGAACGCCGGTGCGTCGGCGACCAGCACGCACGACTTCTTGAGCGCCTTGCCGACCGCGAAGGCCGTCGCCAGCGTGGCGTCGTCGGTCTCCGCGGCTCGCACGACCTCCAGCAGCGGCAGCACCGCGACCGGGTTGAAGAAGTGCATGCCGACGACCCGCTCCGGGTGCTGGAGGTCGGCGGCCATGTCGGTGATCGACAGCGCGGAGGTGTTGGTGGCCAGCACGCACTCCGCCGACACCACCGCCTCGACCTCGGCGAACACCTGCTGCTTGACCGACAGCTCCTCGAACACCGCTTCGATGACCAGGTCGGCGTCGGCGAACGCGCTCTTCTCCAGCGAGCCGGACACCAGGCCCTTCAGCCGGTTGAGCGCGTCGGGGGACAGCCGCCCCTTGCCGGCGAGCTTGTCCAGCTCGCCGTGCACCCAGCCCACGCCCTTGTCCACCCGCGCCTGGTCGACGTCGGTGAGCACGACGGGCACCTCTATCCGGCGCAGGAACAGCAGTGCCAGCTGCGAGGCCATGAGCCCGGCGCCGACGACGCCGACCTTGGTGACCTTCCGCGCCAGCGCCCTGTCCGGCGCCCCGGCCGGCCGCTTGGCCCGCTTCTGGGTCAGGTCGAAGGCGTAGAGCGAGCTGCGCAGCTCCGGCGTCATGATCAGGTCGGCCAGCGCCTCGTCCTCGGCCGCGGTGCCGTCGGCGAACGACGCGGTGCGGGCCAGCTCGAGCAGGTCGACGGCCCGGACGGCGGCCGGGGAGGCGTTGCGGGTCCGTGCGGCCACCACCTGCCGGGCGCGGGCGATCGCGTCGTCCCAGGCGGCCGGGTCGGCGTCCGGGCGGTCGACCGTGACCGCACCGGTGAGCACCCCGGCGGCCCACTCCAGCGACCGCTCGAGGAAGTCGGCGGGCTCGAACAGCGCATCGGCGACGCCGAGCTTCGCCGCGCGCGGGCCCGAGGTCATGCGGTTCTGCGACAGCGCGTTCTCCACGATCACCGACACCGCGGCGTCGATGCCGATCAGCTGGGGCAGCAGCTGCGTGCCGCCCCACCCGGGCACCAGGCCGAGGAACACCTCGGGGAAGGCCACGAACGCCCCCGCCGAGATGGTCCGGTGCTGGGCGTGCAACGCGAACTCCAGGCCACCACCGAGCGCGGCGCCGTTGACGAAGGCGAAGGTCGGGACGGCGGCGTCCCGGAGCTTGGCGAACACGCGGTGGCCCTGGCGGGCGATCTCCAGCGCGTCGTCGCGGCTGGCGATCCGCGGGACGCCGGAGAGGTCCGCGCCGACGGCGAACACGAACGGCTTGCCGGTGACCGCGATGCCCGCGACGTCGGCGGCGAGCGCCTCGTCGAGGGCGGAGTCGAGGGAGTCCAGGCCACCGGGGCCGAAGGTCGAGGGCCGGGTGTGGTCGTGCCCGTTGTCCAGGGTGATGAGCGCCAGGGGCTTCTCGACGCCGGGCAGGCGGACCTGCCGCAGCAGCGCCTGGGTGACGACCTCGTCGGGGAACTGCTCGCTCACTTGTCGCCCTCCCAGGCCGGGTTCTCCCAGATGACCGATCCGCCCATGCCGATGCCGACGCACATGGCGGTGAGCCCGTACCGGACGTCGGGACGCTCGGCGAACTGCCGCGACAGCTGGGTCATGAGCCGGACGCCGGAGGAGGCGAGCGGGTGGCCCACCGCGATGGCCCCGCCCCACGGGTTGACGCGGGGGTCGTCGTCGGCGATGCCGAAGTGGTCGAGGAAGGCCAGCACCTGGACGGCGAAGGCCTCGTTCAGCTCGAACAAGCCGATGTCGTCAATGGTGAGGCCGGTGCTGGCCAGCGCCTTCTCGGTGGCCGGCACCGGGCCGACACCCATGACCTCGGGCTCGACGCCGGCGAAGCCGAAGCCCACCAGCCGCATGCCGATGGGCAGGTCGAGCTCGACCGCGACGTCCTCGGCGGCCAGCAGGGAGGCGGTCGCGCCGTCGTTGAGACCCGCGGCGTTGCCGGCGGTGACGTGCCCGTGCGGCCGGAACGGGGTCTTGAGGTCGGCGAGCGCCTCGACGGTGGTGCCCGGGCGGGGCGGCTCGTCGGCGGTGGCCAGGCCCCAGCCCTGCTCTGCCGAGCGGGTGGCGACCGTGACCAGCTCGGGGCCGATCTTGCCGGCGGCGACCGCGGCGGCGTACTTGTCCTGGCTGCCGACGGCGAACGCGTCCGCTCGCTCCTTGGTCAGGTGCGGGTAGCGGTCGTGCAGGTTCTCCGCGGTCGAGCCCATCACCAGGGCCGAGGAGTCGACGATCTTCTCGCTCACGAACCGCGGGTTGGGGTCGACACCCTCGCCCATCGGGTGGTGACCCATGTGCTCGACGCCGCCGGCGATGACGACGTCGTAGGCGCCGAAGGCGATCCCCGAGGCGGTGGTGGTGACGGCGGTCATCGCGCCGGCGCACATGCGGTCGATCGCGAAGCCCGGGACGCTCTTCGGCAGCCCGGCCAGCAGGGCGGCGGTGCGACCCAGGGTCAGGCCCTGGTCGCCGATCTGGGTCGTGGCCGCGATGGCGACCTCGTCGACCCGGTCGGCGGGCAGCTGCGGGTTGCGCCGCAGGAGCTCGCGGATGCAGCGGACGACGAGGTCGTCGGCGCGGGTCTGCGCGTACATGCCCTTCGGGCCGGCCTTGCCGAACGGGGTGCGCACGCCGTCGACGAAGACGACCTCGCGCAGGGAGCGGGCTGCGCCTGTCACGGGCACGGTGACCTCCGGGAGGGACGGTGGCGGCCGGGGAGCCGCGTCGCAGCACAAGTTACCCGTCGGTAACCCCGTCTGCGCCACCACCCCGTCCTGCCCGCCCTGCCCGTCCTGCCCGCCCTGCCCCCCTGCCCCCACGGCAGGCATGGGAGCCCATGCACCCGCGGATGACCGCGAGAACCGGGTGCATGGGCTCCCATGCCCGGCGGGTCGGCGGGTCGGCGGGACGGCGGGACGGCGGGACGGCGGGACGGCGGGACGGCGGACGCGGCAGGCGGGGCGGGCGGCGGGAGCCGGGGGGTGGCCCCGCTCCGGCCCCGCTCAGGCCAGGGACGCCGCCTCGGTGAGCAGGTCGCGGGTGAGGTCGACCTGCCACTCCCTGGCCCCGCCGGCGCGCAGGACCCCGGCCACGCTCGCCGGGGTGACCTCCGCCGGCGGTGACCACATGAGCCGGCGCACGAGGTCGGGGGAGAGCAGGTTCTCCACCGGCACCGACCACTGCTCGGCCAGCGTCGCCAACCCTGCGCGCGCGGCCTTGAGCCGCGTGTCGGCCTCCGGGTCGCGGTCGGCCCACCGGTTCACCGGCGGGGGACCGTCACCGGGCAGGCTGTGCAGGGGCAGCTGCTCGTCGGGCACGGCGCGGCCCTTCTGCAGCGCGGCGAACCAGGTGCTGGCGATCTTGCGGTTGGCGCGTCCCCGGAACACCGGGAGGTCGGCCAGCGCCTCGGCCGTCGGCGGGTCGGCGGCCACGGCGGCGACCATGGCCGAGTCCGGCAGCACCCGCCCGGGGGCGACGTCGCGGCGGCGGGCCAGGAGGTCGCGGGCCTCCCACAGCGCGCGCAGGACGGCGAGCTGGCGCCGGCTGCGCAGCCCGTGCATG
This sequence comes from Klenkia sesuvii, assembly GCF_037083825.1. Lineage (NCBI taxonomy): Bacteria > Bacillati > Actinomycetota > Actinomycetes > Geodermatophilales > Geodermatophilaceae > Klenkia > Klenkia sesuvii. The sequence continues at coordinate 143,910 of NZ_JBAPLU010000005.1, read as the reverse complement.
CCGGACGTGCGGCGCCAAGGGTCGACCCGTGGGGCCGGCGGGCCGGCGGCGACCACCGCGGCGAACTCCTGCCGGGCCCACTCGGTCTTGCCCTGCTCCGCGAGGATCGCCGCCAGGGCGTCGCGCAGCTCGACCAGCACCTCGACGTCGAGGGCGGCGTAGACCAGCCAGTCGGTCGGCAGCGGGCGGGTCGACCAGTCGGCGGCCGAGTGCCCCTTCTGCAGGCTGTACCCGAGCAGTGACTCCACGACGGCCCCGAGCCCGACCCGCGGCAGGCCGGCCAAGCGGGCGGCCAGCTCGGTGTCGAACACCGTGCTGGGCACCAGACCGATCTCGGCGAGGCAGGGGAGGTCCTGGTTGGCCGCGTGCAGCACCCATTCGACGTTACTGATCGCGGCCTGCACGGGCGACAGGTCCGGCAGCGGGACGGGGTCGACCAGGCCGGTGCCGCTGCCGGCCCGGCGCAGCTGCACCAGGTAGGCCTTCTGCCCGTAGCGGTAACCCGAGGCCCGCTCGGCGTCGACGGCCACCGGGCCGGTGCCCTCGTGCAGGGCAGCGGCGTACTCGACCAGGGCCGTGGAGGTCTCGATGACCGGTGGCAGCCCGTCCCGGGGGGCCAGCAACGGGACGGCGGTGGACTCCTCCGGCGGCGTGGGGTCGGCGGCGGTCACGAGATGACCCCGCTGCGGATGCCCAGGGCCACCATGTGCGACCGGTCCCCGGTGCCCAGCTTGCGGGCGATGCGCGCCAGGTGGCTCTTCACCGTCAGGGCGGACAGGTCCACCACGTCACCGATCTCCTTGTTCGTGTGTCCCTCGGCCACCAGCCGCAGGATGTCGACCTCGCGGGCCGAGAGGGTGCCGGGACCGGCGTCGCCGGCCCCCTGGAGCAGGCCGACCGCGAGGCTGCCGGCGATCGCGGGGTCGGCGTAGACGTCACCGCCGGCGAGGGCGCACTGCAGCCCCTCGGTGAGGACGGCCAGCGGGGAGGACTTGAGCACGTAGCCGCGGACGCCGGCCAGGAACGCTGCCCGGACGACGGCCGGGTCGGTCACCGAGGTGAGCACGACCGTCACCGGCCACCCGTCGGCCCGCAGCACGGGGAGCAGCTCGAGACCCCGCGCGGGGTCACGGGCCGGGTGGGCGGGGTCGGGGAGGTCGACGTCGAGCACGCACAGGGCCCGGGGGCCGGACACGTGCGCCCGCACCCGGGCCTCCTCGAGACCGGCCGCCTCCTCGACGTCGCGTGCGCCGAGGGCGCGCAACCGGGCGGCCAGCGCCTCCCGCAGCAGGGGAGCGGGGTCGACGACGAGCGCGGTGGCATCGGGAGGCAGCACGGCGCCACCAGCCCACGCATGCATCGACGTCACCGGTGACCACCCCAGCGTCACGACCGCCCGGCGCGTCGCCGCGGTCGGCCCATCCGAATGTGCTCCGGATGGAGCAACCCGCCCACTCTAGGAGCCGGCGCCGCCGGACGCCCGGCCGTGGCCCGCCGACCCCAGCAGGTGCACCCCCGGTGGGGGCAGACCGGCGGCGTTGCCGAGCACCTCGAGCCAGGCGGTGAGGTGCTTGTCCAGGTCGGTGCCGACGGCGGTCCAGGAGGCCCGGATCTCCACGTCGACGGTGTGCTCGGGGCCGGCGATGTCGCCGTAGCGGGTGGAGGCGGTGCGGGTGACCGTGCCGCCGAGTGAGTGGTGGCCGGCACCCGAGTCGGCCAGGGCCTCGACCAGCCAGCTCCAGGCGACCTCGGAGAACATCTGGTCGTCGACCATCGACTCGTCGGTAACCGCCGAGACGTAGCCGACGCAGCGGGTGGTGCCGTCCCACGCCTCGTGGCCGGCGGGGTCGTGCAGCACGATGAACCGGCCGCTGGCCACCTCGACGTCGTCCTCGCCCGCCACCTCCGCGGGGTCGGCGACCCGGGCACCGATCGCGTGCGACCACGGGGCCAGCCGCTGGGGGGCCGGGATGTGCTCGAGGTCGATCTCCGACCGGGCACGGACCGTGGCGAGGGAGTCGAGGGCGGCCTGGAACTCGGCCGGCGGTGGGGGCCGTTCGGCCTCGCCTCCCGGGGCGCGACCAGGCCTGCGCTGCGGATCCACGTCCGAAGGGTAGGTCGCTGTACCGACACCCCGCCTGTGCGACGCGCCAACTGGTCACGCACGGAGAGTGACGAGCGTCGGCGTGCCGCGCTGCGCGGGTCGCGCGGAGCCCGCCGGTGCGCCGCGGCGTGGTCTGGGAGGATGGTCCGTCGTGGGTACCTCAGCACAGTCCGACACCGCCGGCCCGGCTCCGCAGGCCGACTCCGACCTGGTCCGCGCCGCCCTCGGACGCCCCGTCGAGCACACGCCGGTCTGGTTCATGCGCCAGGCGGGGCGGTCGCTGCCGGAGTACCGCGCGGTGCGGGCCGGCACCGCGATGCTGCAGGCCTGCCAGGACCCCGACCTGGTCACCGAGATCACCCTGCAGCCGGTGCGCCGGCACGGGGTCGACGCGGCCATCCTGTTCTCCGACATCGTGCTGCCCCTGGTGGTGGCCGGTGTGGACATCGAGATCAAGCCCGGCGTCGGCCCGGTCGTCGCCGAGCCGGTGCGCACCGTCGCCGACGTCGACGCCCTGCCCGACCTGCAGCCCGAGCAGCTGGACTTCCTGACGACGGCGGTGCACCGGCTCGTCTCCGAGCTCGGCCCGGTGCCGCTGATCGGCTTCGCCGGAGCGCCCTTCACGCTGGCCACCTACCTCATCGAGGGTGGGCCCTCCAAGGAGCACGCCCGCACCAAGGCGTTCATGTACGCCGAGCCCGAGGCCTGGCAGCGCCTGCTGACCAAGCTGTCCGTGTCGGCCGCGGTGTTCCTCCGCACGCAGGTCGACGCCGGTGCCTCGGCGGTGCAGCTGTTCGACTCCTGGGCCGGCGTGCTGTCGGCCGCCGACTACGCCGCCCGGGTGCTGCCGCACTCGCGTGCGGTGTTCGACGGCCTGGGGGACCGCGCCGCGGGGGAGCGGGACGTCCCGCGCATCCACTTCGGGGTGGGCACCGGCGAGCTGCTGCCGCTGATCGGCGACGCGGGGGCCGACGTGGTCGGCGTCGACTGGCGGGTGCCCCTCGACGAGGCGGCCCGGCGGGTGGGTCCGGGCTACTCCCTGCAGGGCAACCTGGACCCGGCCGTGCTGTTGGCCGACCGGGCCACGCTGGACGCCGAGGTGCGCCGCGTCGTCGAGCAGGGTCGCGCGGCCCGCGGTCACGTGTTCAACCTCGGCCACGGCGTCCTGCCCGACACCGACCCGGGCGCGATCACGCACGTCGTCGACCTGGTCCACCAGCTGAGCGCCCGCTCGTGAGCCGGGTGGTCGTCGTCGGGGCCGGCATCACCGGTCTCACGGCGGCGTACGCCTGGCACCGGGCGCGACCGGAGGACGAGGTCGTCGTCCTCGAGGCCGGGGACCGGGTCGGGGGCAAGCTGGGCCGCGTCGAGCTGGCCGGCACCTGGTACGACACCGGGGCCGAGGCGGTGCTGGCGCGCGTGCCCGACGCGGTCGAGCTGATGACCGAGCTGGGGCTGGACCAACTGGCACCGCGCACCACGTCGGCGTCGGTGCTGCTGCCCTCGGGCCGGCACCCGTTGCCGGCAGGCACCCTGCTGGGGGTGCCGACGTCGGCCGAGGGGCTGGAGGGCCTGCTGTCCCCGGCCGGGGTCGAGCGGGTGCGCGCGGAGCAGTCGTTGCAGCCACTGCAGTTCGGTGCCGACCGGTCGGTGGGCGACCTGCTGCGCGAGCGACTCGGCGACGAGGTGGTGGACCGGCTGGTCGAGCCCCTGCTCGGCGGGGTCTACGCCGGGCAGGCCGACCGGCTGTCGGTCGCCGCCACCATGCCGGCGCTCGCCGCGCACCTGCCCCGGCACCGCACGGTGCTCGCCGCCGCGGCCGCTGCCCGGGACGCCGGGGCGCGCAGCCGGGAGGCCGCCGCGGGCAACGCGGAGGGCCCGGTGTTCGCCACGCTGCCCGGGGGTGTGGGCTCGCTGCCGCTCGCCCTCGCCGACGCGCTGCCGCCGGGCGCGGTGCGCCTGCGCACCCCGGCGCACACCCTGACCAGGACCGGGGGCGGGTTCGCGCTCACCGTCGGCGCCGGTCACGACGAGCTGACCGCCGACGCCGTCGTGGTGACGGTGCCGGCGGGCAAGGCCGCCCGGCTGCTGGCCGACGTGGCCGGGGACGCCGTGGAACCGCTCGGTGGCATCCCCTACGCCTCGATGGCGGTGGTCGCGATGGCCTTCCGCGGGCAGCCGCTGCCCCCCGGGTCGGGCCTGCTCGTGCCCCCGGTCACCGGTCGGCTGGTCAAGGGCATCACCATCTCCTCGCAGAAGTGGCCGCACCTGGACGTCGACGGCCTGCTGCGGGTGCGCTCGTCGGTGGGCCGCTACCTTGAGGAGGAGCAGCTGCAGCGACCCGACGACGACCTCACCGCCGCGGTGGTCGCCGAGGTCGCCGAGCTGCTGGGGCTGGCCGACCCCGAGCCCGTCGACACCCACCTGGTGCGGTGGGGTGGCGGGCTGCCGCAGTACCTGGTGGGCCACGTCGAGCGGGTCGCGGCGATCCGGTCGGCGGTCGCCGCCGTCCCGGGGCTGGCCGTCGCCGGCGCCGCCTACGACGGCGTGGGCGTGCCGGCCTGCATCCGCGGCGCTCGCCGAGCGGTGGCGACCCTCACCTGAGCCCGGCGCTGCGGCGGGGGGAGAATGGGCGGCATGACCGACCAGCCCGAGCAGAAGAGCACCGGCAAGCGGGCCAACGAGCTCAACGCCCTCATCCGCTACACGATGTGGTCGGTGTTCCGGCTCGCCCGGCCCTTCGGCGACGACGCACGCCAGGCCGCCGTCGAGGAGTTCGAGGGCCTGCTGGGCGAGCTGGCCGGCAAGGACGTCGTCGTCCGCGGGCTGTACGACGTCGCGGGCCTGCGGGCCGACGCCGACCTCATGGTGTGGTGGCACGCCGAGACCCCGGAGGCGCTGCAGGAGGCCTACACCCGGTTGCGCCGCACCGCGCTGGGTCAGCGGCTCGAGCCCGTGTGGTCGCAGCTGGCGCTGCACCGCCCGGCGGAGTTCAACCGCTCCCACATCCCGGCGTTCCTGGCCGACGAGGAGCCGCGCCGCTACGTGTGCGTCTACCCGTTCGTGCGCTCCTACGAGTGGTACCTGCTGCCCGACGAGGAGCGGCGCGACATGCTCAAGGAGCACGGCATGCAGGCCCGGCCCTACCCCGACGTCCGGGCCAACACCGTCGCCTCGTTCGGGCTGGGCGACTACGAGTGGATGCTCGCCTTCGAGGCCGACGAGCTGCACCGCATCGTCGACCTCATGCGCGACCTGCGCGCCTCGCGGGCCCGCCGGCACGTGCGCGAGGAGGTCCCCTTCTACACCGGCACCCGTCGCTCGGCGGCCGAGCTGGTCGCCGGCCTCGCCTGACGGGCGGGGATCACCGCACGCCGATCTCGTAGCTGGTCGTGCCGGCCACTCCGCCGACCTGCACCAGGAAGACGTCCACGGGCCCGTCGAGCGTGAGCACCTGGTCGTCGGGCACGAGCGGGGCCGTCGCGGTCCCCGGGCAGTTGGCGGCCATGGGCCCGACCTGGTCGGGGTCCAGGGTGCCCGGGCTCAGGTCGGTGGACGACGTGGCGGTCTCCACCGCCACGTGTCCGGAGGTGGGGCCGGTGCTGGTGCACGTCGCCGTCACCGAGACGGCGGTGCCGGTCGGGACGGTCACCACGAGCTGACGGTGCTGGTTGTCGCTGACCACGAGGTCGCTCGGGAGCGGCGTGGACAGGGCCCGGAGGCGCTCGTCGAACACGTGGGGGTCGAACGTGCCCACGGGGCTGGTCCAGGCGGGTGCGTCGCTGCTCGCCTGCACAGCCAGGGCGTCCAGGTCCACCGTGACACCGACGAGCTCGGCCTGCCCGCCGTCCGCGGGACGGGCGAGCTCCAGCGATCCGGACCGGTTCTGCGACCCTTCCGGCCCCGACGGGGCGGGCCCGTCGGCCCACCAGCCGCCCCCCAGACCACGGACGCAGGTGTCGGGCCCGGCCGCCACCAGCTCGCGACCGACCGGGAGCCACCCGTAGGCACGCAGGTCCCCACCGGCCAGGGCGCGGGCGACGGCCAGGCACCGGGCAGTGCGCTCGGCCCCGGCCCGGGCGGAGTCGCCGACCGGCTCGCCGTGCGGACCGCCGACATCGAGGTCGAGGTCGGCGCTGATGACCCAGATCTCGGCCACGTTGCCGGTGGCCGACTCCTCCTGGTCGTGCACCCCGAGGGCGTCCCGGACATCGGGGGTGAGGGCCGCCCACTGCTGCTCAGCGGCGTCGACGGCCTCGTCCGGGGTGAGCAGGCTGCAGCCGGGCAGGGTGAGCGCGGCCAGCGCCAGCAGGACGGCGGCGTGGCGACTCATCGCCGGCCCACCTGCACGCTGGGGGCGGGCGTGGGCCGGCGGCGTCCGGGTGCGGTGGTCATGCGGTCCACCGTGCCCGGACGGCCGGTCGGCCACCTGAGCAGGACTGCTCAGGTGGTCTCCCGGATCGGGCTCAGCCCTCGGCGGGGGCGAGGGTGATGGAGACCGAGTTGATGCAGTAGCGGTCGCCGGTCGGGGTCTGCGGGGCGTCGTCGAAGACGTGCCCGAGGTGGCTGTGGCAGGTGCCGCACAGCACCTCGGTGCGGACCATGCCGAGCGAGCGGTCGCTCGTGAGCACGACGTTGTCGGCGCTGGTCGGCTCGTAGAACGACGGCCAGCCGCAGTGCGAGTCGAACTTGGTCTCCGACCGGAACAGCTCGGCCCCGCACGCCCGGCAGTGGTAGACCCCGACGGTCTTCGTGTCGGTGTACTCGCCGGTCCAGGGGCGCTCGGTGCCGGCCTGGCGGAGCACCGCGTACTCCTCCGGCGACAGCTGGGACCGCCACTCCTCCTCGGTCTTCACGACGCTCGGCTGCCGGTCGACGGCGGGTCCGGTGTGCTGGGTCATGCACCCGACGATACGACCGGCCCGCCACCCGTGCCGCGCATGGCGATGGGGTGACGGGCCGGTGCGGTGGTGCGCGGTCGATCAGCCGAACAGGCGCAGCAACCGGTCGAGCAGCTCCTGGAACAGCGACCGCAGCGTGATCGTCGTGGTCGCCGTCTCGCCGGAGGCCCCGGTCAGGACGACGGGCTGGTCACCCGTGCCCAGCACCACCGGCACCCGCGGACGGAGCACGACCCCGCCGGCGTCGTCCGCCGTCCCCGACCCGGCCGGGCGGCCGGCGACGGTGACCGTCACGCGCTCCCCGGGCTCGAACCCCGAACCGGTCACGGTGATCCGCTCGCCGCGGAACGGCCGGGACTGGTCCACGGCGGCGGTGGCGGGCTGGTCCAGCGGGGCCAGCGAGACGCCGAGCACGGTCGGGTTGTGGTCGCTGGCCCGGTAGGGGTCGGGGGCGAAGAACGGACCGTAGCCGTTGTACTGGTACGCGTAGGACTCGACCGCGTTGGTCTGCCACACGGTCAGCCCGGTCAACCGCTGCGCCATCGAGGGCGAGGCGAACACGTGGTCCAGCGACCCGGACCCGCCGTCGAAGACGTAGCTGTACTGGTCGGGGGCCAGCACCGGGCCCATGTCCTGGTAGCCGGCGGCGCGGACGACGTCCAGTGGGTCCTCGTAGCGGTAGCTGTTGAAGTCCCCGGTGAGCAGGACGTCGGGGTCGCCGGTGGTGCGCACCAGCTCGTCGGCGAAGGCCACGAGCGCGGTGGCCTGCTCCACGCGGTCGGCGTTCGAGGCGCCCTGGCCGTCCCCGGCGTCGGTGTTGCCGGCGCCGCTGCCCGAGCCCTTGGACTTGAAGTGGTTGGCGACGACGGTGAACACCTCGCCCTGCGCTGCGAAGGTCTGCGCGATCGGGGTGCGGGCGTTGTCGAAGGCGGTGAGGTCGGCCGGCACCTGCGGGTCACCGACCGCCGTCACCGCGTCGGTGCGGTAGACGATCGCGTTGGTGATGACGTCGGTGTCCTCGTGGGCCCGCACGAACTCCCAGTCGTGCCCGTCGGCCGCCTCGATCGCCGCGACGAGCGTCTGCACCGCCCGGTAGTCGTCACCGGGCGTCGTGACCGCGGAGTTCTCGATCTCGTGCAGGGTGATGACGTCGGCGTCCAGGGCGGTGATCCCGGCGACGATCTTGGCCTGCTGGCGGGCCAGCTCCTCGGCGTTCTCGGCCCCGCGGGACTGCCCGCCGAACGTCACGAAGTAGTTGAGCACGTTGTAGTCGGCGATCCGGAGGTCACCGCCCACCGGCGCGGGGGCGTCGGTGCGCGGGTTCGTGGCGGTGAAGGTGGTACCGGCGGCGGTGCCGTCGGCGGGCTGCAGCCGGTAGGCGTCGAAGCCGTAGCCCAGCACCGAGGGCTGCAGGGTGGCCACCGTGTCCCCGACCCGCACCGGGTCGGACGCCGTCAGGTACGGCGGGGTGGCACCGGCGGTCGCGAGGTTGGCGCTCACGGCGTCGTCGAGGATGATCGAGCGCGCCGCGTTCTCCGCCGCGACGGCACGGGCTGGGTCACCGGGTTCGGCGACCTCGGTCGGGGACAGCAGCCGGCCGCCGGAGGACAGCAGGACCTCGCCGAAGGTGTTGAGCGCGTAGACCTCGGTGACCGTCAGGTCGGCGGGCAGGGTGACGAGCATGCCCTCGAGCGCCTCGCGCTGCTCGGTGGTCGAGGGCAGCGGGAGCTCCACCGGTGCGGGCAGCTCGGCGGTGCCGCAGACCGTCCAGGTGGGGGCGGTGAGCTGGGTGGCGGTGCCGGGCAGCTGGTCGGCGTTGCGCTTGAACTCGGCGACGGTGCCGGTCACGGTCACGACGTCGCCCAGGTCCACCTCGGGCCCGCCGGGGGCGTAGACGAAGACGCCGTCGGAGGTCGCGGGGTCGCCGTCGCCGGCGTCCTGGACGTGGAAGCCGTTCAGCCCGCCGTCCTGCAGGTCACCGACGACGGTGCCGCGCACGGTGACGGTGCTGCCGGTGAGCGGGCTGGTCGCGCCGGACCCCTGCACCGACCCGATCGTCTGCGTGGTCGCGTCGCACGCCGGACCCGACGGCTCGGGCTCGGGGGTGGGCTCGGGCTCGGGGGTGGGCTCGGGCTCGGGCTCGGGGGCGCTGCCACCGGTGCTGGTCGGGCTGGGGGTGCCGACGGCGAAGTCGGTGGCGTTGTCGTCGGTGTCGGGGCCGGCGGTGCGGGAGGCCGACGTGCTCGCACCCAAGGGAGCGGTCGGGGAGCCCTCGCGCACCGTGGCGTCGCCGTAGCCGAGGAGGTCGCGCACCCGGCTGTCGGCCGTGCAGTCGGCGGCGGTGAGGCAGGTGAGGGCAGCGGTGCCCTGGACGAGGGCCACCGAGCCCGAGCCCGCGGCCATCGGGATGGTGCCGACGTCGTCCGGGGTGGGCAGCGACGTGGAGCCCCCGTTGCCCTGCGCCTGCTGCACGAGGTAGCTGCCGCCGGGGGCGATGCTGCCGGTCAGCGGGGTGACCTGCCACCTCGACGACGCCTTCGGGGTCCCCGGCAGGTACTGCACCGACCAGGTCGACAGGTCGACCGTGGCCGGGCCGTCGTTGCGCAGCTCGACGAAGTCGTGGGTGAGGGTCGCGCCGGTGTTGCCGCCGCCGCCGTAGGCCTCGCCGACGACGACGTCGGGGGACACGGCGGCGGCGGGGGAGGCGGTCGCCAACCCCCCGGCCACCAGGGCGGTGACGGCGGCGCCGAGGACCGGCGCCCTTCTGCTCGTGGACACGGTTCTCCTCGCGGCGGGCCGGTGGGCCGGGGCAGGTCGGGGGACCCGTCGATCCTGTCAGTGCGCTGTGCGTCGGTCCATGAACAACGGGTGACATCTTTCGCACCGCTCATGAGTCCAGCTCACGGACGGGTACCGCGTAGCGTGGCCCGGTGCCCGAGCTGCTGCCCGACTCCTGGTTCGCCCGAGACCTGCCCGTGCTGCGCGCGGTCGCCCGGCTGGTGGACAGCCCCGAGCACGGAGGGGCGCCCTACCTCGGGCAGGTGGTCCCGGCCAGCGGGCTGCCCCGGGCCGAGGTGGTGGCCGCCGTCCGCGGGCTGGTCGACACCGGGTACGTGGCCGCGCTGACCAACGTGGCCGGCGACGTCGTCCGCATCACCGGGATCTCGGGCGAGGCCCGCCGCCTCACCGGGCTCTGGCCGACCCCGCAGTCGGAGTGGGCGCGCCTGGGCGAGCAGCTGGCCACCCGGGCGGCGAACGCCCCCACCGACGTCGAGCGCGAGCGGTGGGCCGCCCTGGCCGCGGCGGCCGCAGCCGTGGGCGAGCACGACGGCGCCCTGCTGATGAGCGCCCTGATCGGCGGGTACGTCCCGCGCGCGCACTGAGCCGGGGACGCAGCAGCGCCCCCCGACCCGGAGGTCGAGGGGCGCTGCCGGTGGTTCAGGTGGCTGAGGTCAGCCCCCGCTCAGTGGTTCAGAGCGGGTTGACGTTCGCAGCCTGCGGGCCCTTCTGGCCCTGCTCGACGTCGAACGAGATGCGCTGACCCTCGTCGAGCGAGCGGTACCCGCTGGTCTGGATCGCCGAGTAGTGGACGAAGACGTCCGGGCCGCCGCCGTCAGGGGTGGCGAAGCCGAACCCCTTCTCCGCGTTGAACCACTTCACAGTTCCTTCGGGCATTGCTCGCTCCTAGCTGAGGTCGTACGTCGGGGTCCTGCCACTTACAGAGCCTTCCCGACGACTGAACCCTAACCACACCTGTCCAGCCCCGTCTGCACCGCACCCCCTCACGGGGTGTCCGGGCCGCCTCGGGGGAGCGCGTCCCGCCGGTTGCCGGCGGCGTCCCAGTGCGCGGCCACCTTCTTGCTGGGCTGCACCCGCGGCGGCTCCCCGGGCATCTTGGGGTAGTCGGGCGGGAAGTTCAGCTCCCCGCCCGGCAGGGTCTCCCACAGGTGCAGCAGCGGGTCCAGGTCGTGCTCGACGTCGTCCATGCCGGCCCAGGGGTCGCCGTCGGCCAGCCGCTCGGGCACGGTCAGCAGGTTCAGCTCGGCCGGGTCGTCGACGTCGGCCAGCTGCTCCCAGGTGAGCGGGGTGCTCACCGGCGCGCCGGGTCGGGCCCGCGGGCTCCACGCACCGGCGATGGTGCGGTCGCGGTTGTTCTGGTTGTAGTCGACGAACACCCGCTCGCCACGCTCCTCCTTCCACCAGGCCGTGGTGACCCCGGCGTCGCGGCGCGCCAGCTCGCGGCCGAACCCGATGGCGGCGTGCCGCACGTCCTCGAACGTGCGGCCGCGGGCGAGGCGCACGTACACGTGCACCCCGCGGTTGCCGCTGGTCTTGGGGTAGCCGCGCAGGCCGAGCTCCTCGAGCAGCTCCCGGGCCACCGCGGCCACCCGGCGGGCGTCGGCGAAGCCGGTCCCCGGTTGCGGGTCCAGGTCCAGCCGCAGCTCGTCGGGGGAGTCCACGTCGGGCACCCGCACCGGCCAGGGGTGGAAGGTCAGGGTGCCCATCTGCGCCGCCCACACCAGCGAGGCGGGCACCGTCGGGCGCAGCAGGTCCGCCGTCCGGCCGCTGGGGAAGGTGACCTGCGCGGTCTGCACGAACTCCGGCGCCCCCCGGGGCAGCCGCTTCTGGTAGAAGCCGTCGCCGTCCTTGTCGCGCGGGCCGGTGGCCAACCGCATGCCCTCCCGCCACCCGTCGGGCCACCGCTCCATCGCCGTCGGCCGGTCCCCGATGCTGCGCAACCAGGTCGGGGCCACGGTGGCGACGTACTCGCAGACCTGGAGCTTGGTGATCTCCGGGGTGCGGTCGGTCGCGGCGTACACGACGCGCTCGGGGCTGGAGACCCGGACCTCGTGCTCGCCGACCTCCAGGGTGGTGCTGCTGCTGGCCACCACTGCAGCCTAGGGCCGGGTCAGGCGGGGCAGGTGAGGTCGGCGGCGGGGGCGGCCAGGTCGACCAGGTAGGCGTTGACCGCGTCGGTGACGCACTGCGTCTTGGGGTACGCGGTGTGCCCGCTGCCCTGCCAGGTGAGCAGCACGCCCGAGGCGAGGTCGGCGGCCATGTCCACCGCGCCGGGCAGCGGGGTGACCGGGTCGCCCTGGGTGCCCACCACGAGGATCGGCGCGGCGCCCTCGGCGTCGCGGTCGGGCAGCGGGGTGCGGGGCGCGTCCCACGGGGTGCAGGTGTAGAGCGACAGCGCGGCCTCGGCGCCGAAGAGCGGGTAGCGCGCGCCCCAGTCGGCCACCAGCGGCCGCACGTCGGACTGCGCGTACTCCTCGTCGGTGTCCGAGCAGCTGATCGTGATGTTGGCGTCGATGGTGTTGGTGTAGGTGCCGTCCTCGCCGCGTCCGGTGAACGTGTCGGCGAGGGTGAGCACCCCGGCGGCGTCGCCGGCCTGGGCAGCGGCCAGCGACTGGGCCAGCTGCGGCCACGCGGCCGGGTTGTACAGCGCCGACCGGACGGCGGCCAGCACCAGACCCGGGGTGGCCTGGCGGGTCTCGCCCTCCCGGCTGCTGGGGACGGGGGCGGTCTCGGCCTGGGTGAGCAGGTCGCCGAGGAAGGCTCGCGGATCGGCGCCCACCGGGCACCCGCCGACCAGCGCGGTGCAGTTCGCGGCGAACGCGTCGAAGGCGGCCTCGAACCCCGCGGCCTGGGCCTCCGCGGCGGACTCGCGGTCGGCGTCGGGGTCGACCGCGCCGTCGAGCACGAGGGCCCGCACGTTCTCCGGGTACAGCTCGGCGTAGGTGGAGCCCAGGGTGGTGCCGTAGCTGTAGCCGAGGTAGGTCAGCTGGGTGTCGCCGACGGCCTGCCGGACCCGGTCGAGGTCGCGGGCGGAGTCGACGGTGGAGAAGGCGCCCAGGCCGGCGCCGTAGGTGTCCACGCAGCCCTCGGCGACGTCGTCGGCCAGCGCGAACGCCGCGTCGACCTCCTCGGCGGTGCCGGGACGGGGCTCGGCGGCGGTCAGCTCGTCCTTGGTCGCGTCGGGGATGCACTCGACCGGCTGCGACAGCCCGACCCCGCGGGGGTCGACGCCCACGACGTCGAAGCGCCCCACGACGGCGTCGGGGAGAGTGAGGGCGGCCTGCACGGCCGCGTCGGTGGCCGACAGCCCGGGCCCGCCGGGGTTGACCACGAGCGAGCCGATGCGGTCGGTCTGCGCGCCCGACACCGCCCGGACGGCGAACAGCGACAGCGTCGGGCCGGCCGGGTCGTCGTAGCTCAGCGGCACCTCGACCTGCCCGCAGCCGAACGTGAGCGGCCGGTCGGCACCCGGGCGGCCGGCGATGATCGGGGCGATGTCGGCGGTGCAGTCGGTCCACTCGACGGGCTGCACCGGCGCCTCGGTCGGCGTGGCCTCGGTCGTGGTCGTGCTGGCGCTCGAGCGCTCGGTGCCCTCGCTCGAGGAGCACGCCGGCAGGACGCAGAGGACGGCGGAGAGCAGGGCCACCAGGACGGCGGGACGGCGGGGCGCGGCAGTCACGGTCGACCAGCCTAGGAGGGCCACGCCCGTCACGCCCGTCCCGTGGGCCACAGGTGGTCAGGCTCTCAACCGTCCCGCTGCCCGCCGAGGACCTCCGCGAGGTCGTAGCGGACCGGGACGTCGAGCTGGTCGTAGGTGCAGTCGGCGGCGTCCTTGTCCGGTCGCCAGCGCTGGAACTGGCCGGTGTGCCGCAGCCGCTCGCCCTCGAGCTGGTCGTACCGGATCTCGATGACCAGCTCGGGCCGCAGCGGCACCCAGGAGAGGTCCTTGCCGGCGTTCCAGCGGCTCTGCGCACCCGGCATCCGCTGCTCCCCCGTGGTCTCGACCTGCGCGTTCGCCCAGTCCTGCCACGGATGCCCGGCCACGGCACCGGCCCGGTAGGGCTCGAGCTCGGCGACCAGCTCGGCGCGCCGCTTGGTGGTGAAGGAGGCGGCCACCCCGATGTGCTGGAGGTGGTCACCCCGCCACAGGCCCAGCAGCAGCGACCCGACCAGGGGGTGCTCCGGCGTGGAGGTCTTGTGCCACCGGAAGCCGGCGACCACGACGTCCGCCGTCCGGACGTGCTTGACCTTGGTCATCGTGCGCTGGTCGGGGGAGTAGGGCGCGTCGGCGGGCTTGGCGACGACGCCGTCGAGCCCGGCACCCTCGAACTCCTCGAACCACCGGCGGGCGACCGCGGCGTCGGTGGTCAGCGTGGTGACGTGCACCGGGGCCCGGGCGCCGGCCAGCGCCTCGCGCAGGCGCGCCTGCCGCTCGCGGAAGGGCAGCTCCAGCAGCGACTCGTCGCCGAGGGCCAGGACGTCGAAGGCGACGAAGGAGGCGGGGGTCTCCACGGCCAGCTTGTCCACCCGCGACCGGGCCGGGTGGATGCGCTGCAGCAGCGACTCGAAGTGCAGCCGGTCCCCGCGCGGGACCACGATCTCGCCGTCGAGCACGCACCGGTCGGGCAGCTGCGCCTTGACCGCCTCGACGACCTCGGGGAAGTAACGGGTCAGCGGGCGTTCGTTGCGGCTGCCCAGCTCGACCTCGTCCCCGTCGCGGAAGACGATGCAGCGGAACCCGTCCCACTTGGGCTCGTAGCAGAAGTCGCCCTCGGGCACCTTCGTGGCCGCCTTGGCCAGCATGGGCTTCACCGGGGGCATGACGGGCAGGTCCACCGCTGCAGTCAAGCAGCCCGGCGCCGACCCCGCGGGGTGGTCAGCGCAACGAGTAGCGGGCCAGCAGGACGCCGTCCTCCTCGAGCAGCTGCACCAGCCGGACCGCCCGCGGCGTGGGCAGGCCGTGGTCGCCGAGCAGCCCGGCGGCCCCGCCCACCAGCAGGGGCGCCGTCGTCAGGCACAGCTCGTCGACCACGTCGGCGGCGACCGCGGCCCGCACCAGCGAGGGCCCGCCCTCGCACAGCACCTGCTCCAGGCCCCGGGCAGCCAGGGCGTCGAGGGCGGCGGGCAGGTCGACGTCGTCCTCGCCGCACACCAGCACCTGCACCCCGGCCTCGGTCAGCGCAGACCGCCGGTCGGGGTCGGCCGAGGCGCAGGTGACCAGCACCGTCGGCGGGGCGGACAGCCGGTCGCCGGGGGCCAGCGACGCCCGGCGGGAGACCACGACGACCGGGGCGTCTGCGGGCCGCCCCAGCTCGGCCCGCAGCTCGGCCACCTCGGCATCGGCGCCGACGGGGCCGTAGCCCTCGCCCGAGGCGGTGCCGTGACCGACCAGCACCGCGTCGCACCAGGCCCGCAGCACGGTGAACACCTGGTGGTCGGCGTCGGACCCCAGCCCGGCCGAGGCCCCGTCGACGCTGGTGGCGCCGTCCAGGGCGTGCACGAAGTTCGCGCGCACGAACCGACCGGGGGGCGGCCGGTAGGACTCGACGACGGCGGTGGCGTCGAGCCAGGACTCGCTGGGCGGCAGGAGCCCGCGCATCAGCGGGTGCCGAGCACCGCGGCCGAGTGCGCCGGGAGGGTGACCGAGCTGCCGTCGCGGGTGGGCAGCTCGCCGGTGGCGAAGAGGGTCTCGCCGGCGGGGGCGTCGAGCTGGACAACCCTCGGCTGGTCGGCGAGGTTGACCACCACGCGCAGCGAGCCGCGGTGCACCACCAGCCAGCGCTCGGCGTCGTCGTGCTCGACCCGCACCCGGCGGAGGTCGGCGTCGGCCAGCTCGGGGTGGCTGCGGCGCAGGGCCAGCAGCTCGGCGTGCAGCCGCAGCAGCCCCGCGTGCTCGGGCCGGTCGAGCTCGGACCAGTCGAGCACCGACCGGGTGAAGGTCTCCGGGTCCTGCGGGTCGGGCACGTCGTCGGAGTCCCAGCCGTGCTCGGCGAACTCGCCGATCCGCCCCTCGGCCGTCGCCTTGCCCAGCTCGGGCTCGGGGTGGCTGGTGAAGAACTGCCACGGGGTGCCCGCCCCCCATTCCTCGCCCATGAACAGCATCGGCGTGAACGGGCTGGTCAGGGTGATGGTGGCGCCCACGGCGAGCAGCTCGGGGGAGAGGGTGGCCGAGATGCGGTCGCCGGTCGCCCGGTTGCCGATCTGGTCGTGGTCCTGCAGGTAGGCCAGGAACTTCCAGCCCGGCAGCGCCGCGGTGTCCACCGGGCGGCCGTGGTGCCGCTTGCGGAACGAGGACCAGGCCCCGTCGTATAGGAAGGCGCCGGTGAGGATCTTCGCCAGGCCGGCCAGCCCGGCGTCGGCGAAGTCGCGGTAGTAGCCCTGGCCCTCGCCGGTGAGCACCGCGTGCAGGCTGTGGTGGAAGTCGTCGCTCCACTGCGCGGTCATGCCCAGCCCGCCCGAGGCGCGCGGGGTGACCATCCGGGGGTCGTTGAGGTCGCTCTCGGCGATGAGCGTCAGCGGGCGGCCGAGGGCGACGCTGAGCGCGTCGACCTCGGCGGCCAGCTCCTCCAGCACGTGCGTGGCCCGCTCGTCGACGAGGGCGTGGACGGCGTCCAGGCGCAGGCCGTCGACGTGCATGTCGCGCAGCCACATCAGCGCGTTGTCGATGACGTAGCGCCGCACCTCGTCGGAGTGCGGCCCCGACAGGTTGACCGAGTCGCCCCAGGTGTTCGCCCCGCCCTCGCTGAACACGGGGAAGAACTCGGGCAGGTAGTTCCCCGAGGGGCCCAGGTGGTTGTAGACGACGTCCTGGATGACGCCCAGGCCGCGCTGGTGGCAGGCGTCGACGAAGCGCTGGTAGGCCGCCGGGCCGCCGTAGGTCTCCTGGACGGCGTACCAGGCGACGCCGTCGTAGCCCCAGTTGTGCGTGCCGTTGAACCCGTTGACCGGCAGCAGCTCGACGAACCCGACGCCGAGGTCGACCAGGTGGTCGAGCTTGGCGGCTGCGGCGTCCAGCGTGCCGTCGGCGGTGAAGGTGCCCACGTGCAGCTCGTACACCGAGCTGCCGGCCAGCTGGCGGCCGGTCCATGCGCCGTCGCCCCAGGCGTGGGCGCCCGGGTCGAACCTGCGCGAGAGCCCGTGGACGCCCTCGGGTTGCCGGCGCGACCGCGGGTCGGGCCGGGCCGGCTCGGTGTCGTCGAGCAGGAAGCCGTAGTCGGCCTCCGCGGTGGCCGGGACGGTGGCCCGCCACCAGCCGTCGTCGTCGCGGGTCATGGGGTGCACGTCGCCGTCGACCTGCAGGCGCACCCGCTCGGGCAGGGGTGCCCAGACGGAGAACTCGGTGCTCATGGGGGTCCTTCGCTAGTCGCGGACGAGGAGGGCGACGGGGAGCTGCGCCAACAGCTCGGCCACGGGGGCGCCGCCCGAGGCGCTGACCACCCGGGTGCCGGTGAGCAGGTCGCGCCAGCCGCCGTGCGGCAGCTGGAGCGCGGTGTCCCGCCACCCGCCCCCGTCGGCCAGGCCGACGGGGAGCCGGGTGGCCACGGTGACGACGCCACCGCGGTCGAAGGCGACGGCGTGGTCGGCGGCCGCCCCGGTGACCTCGACCGGGGTGTAGCCGGCGAAGGCCTCCGGGACGTCGCGCCGGTGCCGCAGCGCCCGCGAGACGACCAGCAGCTTGGCCGCGCCGCCGTCGTCGACGGCCGGCACGGTGCCGCCGTCGAGCTCGGCCAGCAGCCGGCGCCGCTCCGCGTGGTCGACCGGCCGCCGGTTGTCCGGGTCGACGAGGGAGAGGTCCCACAGCTCGGTGCCCTGGTAGACGTCGGGCACCCCGGCGACGGTCAGCTGGAGCAGCTTCTGGGCCAGGGAGTTCGACCGCCCGTGCGGCGTGATCCGGTCGACGAACGCGTCGATCTCGCCGCGGGTCGTCGGGTCGTCGAAGGCCGCGTCGACCATGGCCTGCAACGACGCCTCGAACTCCTCGTCGACCGCCGTGTAGGTGGTCGACGTGCCGGCCTCGCGGGCGGCCTTCTCGGCGTAGGCCCGCGCCCGTTCCCGGCTCAGCGGCCAGGCCCCGACCAGGTTCTGCCACACCTGGTGGGCCAGCGGCCGGTCGGTCAGCGGGTGCCGGTCCAGCCAGCCGCGGACCAGCGTCGTCCACTCGTCGGGCAGCTCGGCCAGCACGGCCAACCGGGCCCGCACGTCCTCGCTGCGCTTGGTGTCGTGGGTGGACAGCGTCGTCATCGACGCCGCCCGGTGCTCGGCCCGGGACTGCTGCGCGGCGTGGAAGTCGGCCACCGACGTCCCGAACCGGGTCGGGTCACCGCCGACCTCGTTGAGCGCCACGAAGCGCGACCACCGGTAGTAGGCGCTGTCCTCCACGCCCTTGGCCATGACCGGCCCGGACGTCTGCTCGAACCTCGTGGCCAGCTCGGTGCCCGGCGTCGCGAGCAGCGGGTGCAGCCCGTCGACGGCGGCGGTGAGGTCGGGACGGCGGGCGCGGACGGCGGACACGGTCGCGTCCAGGTGCGCGCGACCGTCGGGCAGGTAGGTGCGGTAGACGTCGAAGGAGGCCAGCAGCTCGGCCAGCGCCTCCCGGACGTCGTCCCCGGTCACCCCGGGGAGCTCGCCGACCAGGCGGGCCAGCCGCGAGACCTCCGACCCCAGGATGCCGTCGGTGACCTCGCGCTTGGCGGAGTGCACCAGCTCGGCGTAGTCGACCTCGTGGCCGGCCACCTCCGTGTCCAGCGCGGTGAACGCGGCCTCGCCGGCGGGGTCCACGAGCACGCCGTCGACCTCGGCCAGGGCGTCGTAGCCCGTCGTGCCGGCGGTGGCCCAGGCCTCGGGCAGGTCCTCCCCGGGCTCGAGGATCTTCTCCACCACGGTCCACCGGTGACCGGTCAGCTCGGCGAGCCGGTCCAGGTAGCCGCGCGGGTCGGCCAACCCGTCGGGGTGGTCGATGCGCAGGCCGTCGACGTACCCCGCCTCGACCAGCTCGGCCACCAGCGCGTGGGTGGCCGCGAAGACCCGCTCGTCCTCCACCCGCAGTCCGGCGAGGGTGTTGATGGCGAAGAAGCGGCGGTAGTTCAGGTCGCCGTCGGCCCGCCGCCAGTCGACCAGCTCGTAGTGCTGCCGGTCGTGCACCTCCTGCGGCGTGCCCTCACCGGTGCCCGGTGCGATGGGGAAGCGGTGCTCGTAGTAGCGCAGTTCGCCGTCCTGGACGCGCAGCTCGGCGAGGTCGTCGGCCGAGCCCAGCACCGGCAGCCGCACCCGGCCGCCGCCGGCGTCCCAGTCGACGTCGAAGGCGTGCGCGTGCGGGCTGTCGGGGCCCAGCTCGAGCAGCGACCACCACCAGCCCGACGCGTGGGCGTCCTCCACGCCCATGTGGTTGGGGACCAGGTCCAGCACCAGCCCCAGGCCGTGCTCGTGCAGCGCGGCCACGAACCGGTCCAGGCCGGCCCGACCACCACGCGCCTCGTCGACGTGCGCGTGGTCGGTGGTGTCGTAGCCGTGGTTGGACCCCTCGGCCGACCGCAGCAGCGGCGACGCGTAGGCGTGGCTCACCCCCAGGTCGGCCAGGTAGCCGGCCAGCTCCGCGCCCTGGTCGAGGGTGAAGTCGGCGTGGAACTGCAGCCGGTAGGTGCCGGTGGGCGTGCTGGGCGTGCCGGTCCCGGTCACGAGAGGCTGCGCAGCACGACCATGGCCCGGCCCTTGACGGTCAGCACGTCGCCGGACTTGTGCTCGTTGGGCTCCACCGGGCCGAACTCGGCGGTGTCGACGAGGACCTCCCACGACTGGGAGTAGTCGCTGGGCGGCAACGTGAACTCGATGTCCTCGTGCCAGGCGTTGAAGGCCAGGATGAAGCAGTCGTCGATGACGTCCTCGCCGCGCTCGTCGGTCGAGCGGATGCCGTGCCCGTTGAGGTAGACCGCCAGGCTCTTGGCGTAGTGGGCGTCCCAGTCCTCCTCGGTCATCAGGTCCCCGGCCGGGGTCAGCCAGGCGATGTCGGGCACCGGGTCGCCCTCGCCGCGGCCGACCGGGCGACCGTGGAAGAACCGGCGCCGCCGGAACGTCGGGTGCTCGTGGCGCAGGTGGGTGACCAGCTTGGTGAACTCGACCAGGCCCTCGTCGACGGCCGACCAGTCGATCCAGGTCAGCTCGGAGTCCTGGCAGTAGCCGTTGTTGTTGCCGCCCTGGCTGCGGCCGAGCTCGTCGCCGTGCAGCAGCATGGGCACGCCCTGGCTCAGCATCAGGGTGGCGATGAAGTTGCGGCGCTGCTGGGCCCGCAGGGCCAGCACCTCGGCGTCGTCGGTCTCGCCCTCCACGCCGCAGTTCCAGCTGCGGTTGTGGCTCTCGCCGTCGTTGTTGTCCTCGCCGTTGGCCTCGTTGTGCTTCTCGTTGTAGGACACGAGGTCGTTGATGGTGAAGCCGTCGTGGGCGGTCACGAAGTTGATGCTGGCGACCGGGCGCCGACCGGAGTGCTGGTAGAGGTCGGCCGAGCCGGTGATCCGGCTGGCGAACTCGCCGATGGTCGCGTCCTCGCCGCGCCAGAAGTCCCGCACGGTGTCGCGGTACTTGCCGTTCCACTCGGTCCACAGCGACGGGAAGTTGCCGACCTGGTAGCCGCCGTCGCCGATGTCCCACGGCTCGGCGATGAGCTTGACCTGGCTGACGACCGGGTCCTGGTGGACGAGGTCGAAGAACGCCGACAGCCGGTCGACCTCGTGGAACTGCCGGGCCAGCGTCGAGGCCAGGTCGAAGCGGAAGCCGTCGACGTGCATCTCGGTGACCCAGTAGCGCAGCGAGTCCATGATCAGCTGCAGGGACTGCGGGGTCGCGACGTTGAGCGAGTTCCCGGTGCCGGTGGTGTCCATGTAGAACTGCTTGTCGTCGGCGACCAGGCGGTAGTAGGCCTGGTTGTCGATGCCCTTGAACGACAGCGTGGGGCCCAGGTGGTTGCCCTCGGCCGTGTGGTTGTAGACCACGTCGAGGATCACCTCGATGCCCGCGTCGTGCAGGGTGCGCACCATGCCCTTGAACTCCTGCACGGCCATGCCGGGGGTCTGGTTGCTGGCGTACTCGTGGTGCGGGGCGAAGAACCCGATGGAGTTGTAGCCCCAGTAGTTGCGCAGGCCCTTCTGCTGCAGGGTGTCGTCCTGCACGAACTCGTGCACCGGCATGAGCTCGACGGCGGTGATGCCGAGGTCCTGCAGGTGCTCGATCACCGCCGGGTGGGCGAGGCCGGCGTAGGTGCCGCGCAGCTCCTCGGGCACCCGGGGGTGGGTCATCGTCAGGCCCTTGACGTGGGCCTCGTAGATGACCGACTTGTGGTACGGCGTGCGGGGGAGCCGGTCGCTGCCCCAGTCGAAGTAGGGGTTGATGACGACGGACTTCGGCATGTGCGCCGCGGAGTCGTCGTCGTTGCGCTCCTTGGTCTCGAAGTCGTACCCGAAGACCGAGGGGTCCCAGTCGATGCCGCCGTCGACGGCCTTGGCGTAGGGGTCCAGCAGCAGCTTGTTCGGGTTGCACCGGTGACCCTGCTCGGGGTCGTAGGGGCCGTGCACGCGGAACCCGTAGCGCTGGCCGGGCTGGACGCCGGGGAGGAAGGCGTGCCAGACGAAGGCGTCCATCTCGGGCAGCCGGATGCGCTCCTCGTTGCCGTCGTCGTCGAAGAGGCACAGCTCGACCTTCTCGGCCACCTCGCTGAAGATCGCGAAGTTCGTGCCGGTGCCGTCGTAGGTCGCCCCGAGGGGGTAGGCGGTACCGGGCCAGACCTGGGTGGTCATGTGGTGGTGTTCCTCCTGCGCTGGGCCGCCCCGGTGCATCCGGGGCCGGGTGGTGCTGCGGTGCGGTCGACCGGGCGGTGCCGCGACCTGCGGGGGCGCCGGTGCCCCGGGTGCGGCGGTGCTACTCGCGGCCACGGTGACGATCCGGTCACGGTGGTCTGGTCGGAGTCTGCCGTGCCCGGCCCCGGTCCGCCGGGTGTGCGGCCGTGCCGGGGACCACACCGCCCGCCGCTCGACCTGTTCTTGTCGTACCCCCGTCCTACATTCGGACCGTGAGCACGCAGACCAGCCTCCGGCCCACCCGCGGCACCTTCCGGGTGGTCAGCGAGTTCGAGCCCTCCGGCGACCAGCCCACCGCCATCGCCGAGCTCGCGGCCGCGGTGAAGTCCGGCCAGAAGGACACGGTCCTGCTGGGGGCCACCGGTACCGGCAAGTCGGCGACCACGGCGTGGCTCATCGAGCAGGTGCAGCGGCCCACGCTCGTGATGGCGCCGAACAAGACGCTGGCCGCGCAGTTGGCCAACGAGTTCCGCGAGCTGCTGCCGGGCAACGCGGTCGAGTACTTCGTCAGCTACTACGACTACTACCAACCCGAGGCCTACGTCCCGCAGACCGACACCTACATCGAGAAGGACTCCTCGATCAACGAGGAGGTCGAGCGGCTGCGGCACTCGGCCACGCAGAGCCTGCTCACCCGCCGCGACGTCGTGGTGGTCTCCACGGTGTCCTGCATCTACGGCCTGGGCACCCCGCAGGAGTACGTCGACCGGGCGCTCAAGATCGCCGTGGGCGAGGAGCGCGACCGCGACGAGCTGCTGCGCACCCTGGTCACCGAGCAGTACACCCGCAACGACCTGGCCTTCACCCGTGGCACGTTCCGCGTGCGGGGGGACACGATCGAGGTCTTCCCGGTGTACGAGGAGCTCGCCGTCCGCATCGAGATGTTCGGCGACGAGGTCGAGCGGCTCTACTACCTGCACCCGCTCACCGGCGAGGTCGTCCGGGAGGTGCAGGAGCTGTTCGTCTTCCCGGCCACGCACTACGTCGCCGGGCCCGAGCGCATGGAGCGCGCGATCCACGGCATCGAGGCCGAGCTGGAGGCCCGGCTGGCCGAGCTGGAGAAGCAGGGCAAGCTGCTGGAGGCCCAGCGGCTGCGCATGCGCACCACCTACGACATCGAGATGATGCGGCAGGTCGGCTTCTGCTCGGGCATCGAGAACTACTCCCGGCACATCGACGGCCGTGGCCCCGGCACCGCCGGCGCCTGCCTCATCGACTACTTCCCCGACGACTTCTTGCTGGTGGTCGACGAGTCGCACGTCACCGTGCCGCAGATCGGCGGGATGTACGAGGGCGACATGAGCCGCAAGCGCACCCTGGTCGACCACGGCTTCCGGCTGCCCTCGGCCATGGACAACCGACCCCTGAAGTGGGAGGAGTTCACCGACCGCATCGGTCAGTCGGTGTACCTGTCGGCCACCCCCGGCAACTACGAGCTGGGCCGCACGGGCGGTGAGTTCGTCGAGCAGGTCATCCGCCCCACCGGTCTCGTCGACCCCGAGATCGTGGTGAAGCCGACCAAGGGCCAGATCGACGACCTGGTGCACGAGATCCGCACCCGCACCGAGAAGGACGAGCGGATCCTGGTCACCACGCTCACCAAGAAGATGAGCGAGGACCTCACCGACTACCTGCTCGAGCTGGGCATCAAGGTCCGGTACCTGCACTCCGAGGTCGACACCCTCCGCCGGGTCGAGCTGCTGCGGGAGCTGCGCCAGGGTGAGTACGACGTGCTGGTCGGCATCAACCTGCTGCGCGAGGGGCTCGACCTGCCCGAGGTGTCCCTGGTGGCGATCCTCGACGCCGACAAGGAGGGTTTCCTCCGATCGGGCACCTCGCTGATCCAGACCATCGGTCGCGCCGCCCGCAACGTGTCGGGTCAGGTGCACATGTACGCCGACAAGATCACCCCGTCGATGGCGCAGGCCATCGACGAGACGGCCCGGCGCCGCGAGAAGCAGATCGCCTACAACCTGGAGAAGGGCGTCGACCCGCAGCCGTTGCGGAAGAAGATCGTCGACATCCTCGACGGCATCTACAAGGCCAGCGAGGACGCGGAGAAGGCCACCGAGGAGTTCGGCGGGTCGGGCCGGCAGCAGTCCCGCGGCAAGGCGCCGGTGCCGGGGCTGTCGTCCAAGGCCAAGGGGGCGAAGGCCAAGGCGGGGGCGATCGACGTCGAGGGCCTGCCCCGGGCTGCGCTGGCGGACATGATCACCGAGATGAACGACCAGATGCTGGCCGCGGCGCGCGAGCTCCAGTTCGAGGTCGCCGCCCGGCTGCGCGACGAACTGAACGAGCTCAAGCGCGAGCTGCGCCAGTTCGACGCGGCCCACGCCTGACCGCCCGGGCCGCGGCTCGGGGTCGCCCCGCGGTGCCGGCCCGACGCTGAACACCCACGGCCCGTTCCGGGGGCCGGGACGGGCCGTGGGTGTCCACGCGGCTCGGCGTCGGGGGTCGCGTGGCCCGGCGGGGTGGGTGGCGTCACCCGCGAGGGCCACCGGGGCTTGCTGCCCCCGGGCCGGGTGCGCCCGGGGGGCGGGCACCGGGTCCGGCGGCCGGTCGACCGCCGACGTCGCCCGTGGTGGGGCCGTCGCCGCCGGGGCGGGGTGCGTGGGCACCCGGCCCGTCGTCGGCGCCGGCCGAGCCCCTGCCGGGGTCGGCATCAGCTGGGGCCCCGCGGTCACCAGGCCCGGCCCCGCTCCCGTCCGGCGCACCGTCGTCCCCGTCCGGACCAGCACCGGCCCCGTCCGGCCCGCCTCCCAGGTCACCGCTGGTGCCACCCCCGCCCGCCGCGCCGCTGCCGACGGCGGTCGACCCGTTGTCGGACGGCGCCTGGACCGTGCCGACGTCGCCGGCCGGCACGGCCCCGGAACCCCCGCCGGCGAGCCCGGCGCCCAGGGCGACGCCCCCGGCGCCCACCACCGCGACGGCTGCCACGGCCACCGCGGTGACCAGCGTGCGCCGGCGACGACCGGCCCGGGGCTGGGCGGTTCCGCCGGTCACGGCACCGGACACGGCACCGGCATCGCGGCTCGCGGCGTCCGGGGGCCCGAGGCCCCCGCCCCCGCCCCCGCTGCGTTCGGTGCTGCCGACCCCGTCGTCACCACCGGTGGCGCCGGCGGACGGCGGGGCGGTGAACTGCTCGGTGGGGGCGTCCCGCGTCCCCAGGGCCCACGGCCCGACGACGTGGGTGGGCTGCCGACCGCCCGGGAGCCCACGGCCGACCGTCGGGAACTCGCTGGTGTCCCCGCTGCGCCAGCTCATCGCGGACCGCCACCTGCCTCCAGTCCGAGGCCCGGCGCCTGGACCCGTACGACCTGCAGGGCCTGGTCGGCCGCGGCGCTCGCCCACCCGCCGAGCTGGGACGCGCGGGCGGTGGCCAGCCACGGCCCACCCGCGCCCGGGTCCAGGGTCAGCACCGACAGGACGACGCCGACCAGCACGAAGGCCAGCACCAGGCCGCCCACCGCACCGGCGACCCGGTCCAGCACCGACAGGTGCAGCCGGGCCACGAGCGCGGCGAGCAGACCGCCCACCGCCCGGCCGACGGCCGAGCCGACCGCCGCGACCACCAGCACCCCGAGGAGGGCGACCACCAGCCGGGTGCCGCCGTCCAGCCGCCCGGTCAGCAGCGGGACGACGGTGGACCCCACCAGGAGCCCGACCAGCAACCCGACCACGGACCCGGCCAGCCGGAGCCCGCCCCGGCGCCAGCCGGCGAGCGCGCCCCCGGCCAGCACCAGGACCAGGGCCAGGTCGACCCAGAGGGCGGTGGTCATCGCGGTCCGTCGGCGATGTGGTCGGCGGTGTCGTCGGCGACCACGGTGTGCCCGTCCTCGCTGGCCGTGCCGTGCAGGTGCACGTCGTCACCCACGGCCGGGAGCTCGGGCAGGGCGGCGGCGTCGACGTCCACCCGCAGGCCCGGGGTGGTCACGACGGTCAGGTCGGTGCCGTCGACCGAGACCACGGTGCCGTCCACGGTCGCCTGCACCTCGCGGACGTGCACCGCGGCGCCGTCGCTCACCCGCACCTCGACGCGGTCGCCGACCTCGAGGTCACCGACCGTCCCGTCCGGCGGGGGAACCGCACCCGCGTCGGAGGCGTCCGGGGCGTCGGGTGCCTCCGCGGTGTCGGGGGTCACGGGGGCCTCTGCGGGGACGTCGACCTGCGGCCCACCCGCACCAGGCGCGCCGACGCCCGGCCCACCCGCGCCCGGCCCACCCTCGCCGGGTCGACCGGCGCCGGGTCCACCCGCGCCCGGCCCGCCTGCACCGGGCCCGCCTGCACCGGGCCCGCCTGCACCGGGCCCGCCTGCACCCGGCCCGCCTGCACCCGGCCCGCCGACGCGGGTCTGGTCGGTGAGGGCGACCTCGTGCGACTCGCCGGTGTCGTCGACGACGGTGAGGGAGTCGTCGGAGACCGCGGTCACGGTGCCCACGAGGCGGTCGCCGGTCCGGGCACCCTCGGCGGGGGCGCCGGCCGGGGTGCTGCCGGTCGCGTCGGCCGGCGCGTCGTTGCCGGGGCCGTCGGCGAGGGCGATGCCGCCGCCGAGGAGCACGGCGCCGGTGGCTGCGCCGCCGACGACGACGGCGGTCCACCGGCGGGGGCGGGTGGTGCGGGCGGAGCTGGTCACGGGTCCTCCTGGAGCATGGCCCACCCGTCGGTCGGGGTGGCGATGACCCCACCGTGTGCGCCGACCCTGAACCCACGCTGAAGTCGCCGGGTGGTGCGCCGTTCTTCAGCCCGGCTTCAGGCTGCGGGAGGCACCATCGCTGCCGTGCGCACCGACAGGACCCCCCGACCCCGCGTCCTGGTCGTCGAGGACGAAGCGGCCATCCGCGACGGCGTGGTCACCGCGCTGGCCGACGAGGGCTGCCTGGTGGAGGGGCGGGCCGACGGCTCCGGCCTGGCTGCCGACCTCGAGGGGTTCCGGCCCGACCTGGTCGTGCTGGACGTGATGCTGCCCGGGCGCGACGGCCTCGACCTGGCCGGCGACGTCCGCCGCGCAGGGGACGCCGGCATCGTCGTCCTCACCGCCCGGGACGCCGTGCCCGACCGGCTGGCCGGGTTCGCCGCCGGCGCCGACGACTACCTGGTCAAGCCGTTCGCGATGGCCGAGCTGGTCGCCCGCGTGCGGGCCGTGCTCAACCGGCGCGGGCGCTGGCCCGCCGCGGTCGAGGTCGGCGACCTGGTCGTCGACGAGCCGGCGGGCACCGCCACCCGGGCCGGCGCCCGGCTCGACCTCACCGCCACCGAGCTGCGGCTGCTTGCCTACCTGGTCGGCAACCGCGGCCGCACGGTGAGCAAGACGCAGATCCTGACGCAGGTCTGGGGCTACGGCGACTACGACCCCAACCTGGTCGAGGTGCACGTCAGTGCGCTGCGCCGCAAGCTCGAGGCGCACGGGGACCGGCTGGTGCACACCGTGCGCGGCCTGGGCTACACGGTGCGGGCGTGACCGCACCGGTGCTGCGCACGGCGTCCCTGCGCCGCCGGCTGAGCCTGTGGGTGCTGGGCCTGCTCGCCCTCCTGCTGGTCGTCCTGGGCGTGACCGTCGACCTGGTGCTCGGCGCCACCCTGCGCAGCGACCTGCGCGACCGGTTGGTCGACCGCGCGGAGATCGCCGCCAGCCTGGTCGCGCAGGGCCGGTCCGACGAGGACGTGCTCGCGGCGGTCACCGGCGACACGGTCCAGGCCCAGCTGGAGACCTCGGACGGCGACCAGGTGGGCGAGATCCCCGACCCGCCGGCCGGCCCGGCGGGGGGACTGGCGGGGGGACCGGCGCGTCCGGGCCGGCCACCGGCCCCCGGCGCGGTGGTGGACACCGGTGACGCGTACGTGCTGCAGACCGAGCTGCCCGACGGCTCGCGGCTCACCCTGGTCGCCGACCAGTCGCCCATCACCGACGCCGTGGCCCAGCTGCGCTGGGTGCTGGTGACCGGCTCCCTGGTGACCTTGGTTCTGGCCGCCGCACTGGTCAGCGCCACGGTGGGGCTGGGACTGCGGCCCCTGGACCGGATGACCGTCCTCGCCCGGTCGATCACCTCCGGCGACCGGGGCCGGCGGTTGCGGCCCGACCGGCCGAGCACTGAGCTGGGGAGCACCGCTGCCGCGTTCGACGACATGCTCGACGAGCTCGAGGGCGCCGAGCGGGCCGCCCGGCGGGCCGAGGCGGGCATGCGCGACCTGCTCGGCGACGCCGCCCACGAGCTCCGCACCCCGCTGGCCGCCGTCCAGGCGTCGGTGGAGACCGTGCTGCGCACCGACCCCGACCGGGCGCGGCGGGAGGAGCTGCTGGCCGGCGCCGTCCGCGAACTGCAGCGCTCGGGGCGCCTGGTGGCCGACCTGCTCGACGTCGCCCGGTTCGACAGCGGCGACCCACCGGCGCTGCACCGCCGTCCGACCGACCTGGCCGAGCTGGCCCGGGGGAGTGCCCAGCGGGTCGGCGGACCGGTCGAGGTGCACGGCCCGACGGTGCGGGCCGACGTCGACCCCGACCGGGTCGGGCAGGTGCTGGACAACCTGCTGCGCAACGCCGTCCGGGCCGCCGGGCCCCGGGGCCGGGTGCGGGTCGAGCTCGGCGGCGCCGGGGGCACCGCCACCCTCGACGTGGTCGACGACGGGCCCGGGGTGCCCGCGGAGCAGCGCGAGCGCATCTTCGACCGGCTCGTCCGCCTGGACGCCGCCCGTGTCCGGGACGGCGGTGCGGGCCTCGGCCTGCCGATCGCCCGGGCACTGGCCCGGGCCCACGGCGGGGACGTGACCTGCGAACCCGTGGCCGCAGGCGCCTGCTTCCGGGTGCGGCTGCCGATGACCGGCTGAGCGGGAACCCTGCGCCACCTGAGCTCGTTCCACCCCCGAGCCGGCCGCCGACTGGTTGCCGTTTGCATCCGCGATCCATCGCGCACCACCGGCTCGCAAGGGAGGGGAGTATCCCCCGCGGCAGCTGTCGTCAACACGGGACCGCCATCGGTCCCCGGCGCTGCCGGCCGGCCCCCGGGCCGGCGGGAGAGACCTCCGGTGCACGTCTGGCAGATCACCGGAAGGAATCACCCCTTGGACGTCCCTGTCTGGGTCTGGGCACTGACCGTCGGCGCCATCGTGGCCATGATCGTCTTCGACTTCGTCGGCCACGTGCGCACGCCGCACGCCCCCACCCTGAAGGAGTCGGCCACCTGGTCGGCCGTCTACGTCGGGATCGCGGTCCTGTTCGGCCTCGGCGTGCTGGTGTTCGCCGGTGGCACCTTCGGCGGTGAGTACTTCGCCGGGTACGTGACCGAGAAGGCGTTGTCGGTGGACAACCTCTTCGTGTTCGTGCTGATCATGGCCAGCTTCGGCGTGCCGCGCGAGCTGCAGCAGAAGGTGCTGCTGTTCGGCATCGCGTTCGCGCTCGTCCTGCGCACCGTCTTCATCCTCGTCGGCGCGGCCGCGATCGAGAACTTCAGCTGGGTGTTCTACCTGTTCGGCGCCATCCTCATCTACACCGCCGTCGTGCAGGCCCGCAGCGGCGGCCACGACGAGGACGAGGAGTTCGAGGAGAACGGCGTCGTCCGGCTCATCCGCAAGGTCGTGCCGACCACGGAGGAGTACCACTCCGACAGGCTCACCACGAAGATCGACGGCAAGCGGTTCATCACCCCGCTCATGATCGCGCTCATCGCGATCGGCACGGCCGACATCATCTTCGCCGTCGACTCGATCCCGGCCATCTTCGGGCTGACCCAGGAGACCTACCTGGTCTTCGCGGCGAACGCCTTCTCGCTGCTGGGGCTGCGCCAGCTGTTCTTCCTGATCGACGGCCTGCTCGACCGCCTGGTCTACCTGGCCTACGGCCTCGCGGTCATCCTCGGGTTCATCGGCATCAAGCTGGTCATCCACGCCCTGCACACCAACGAGCTGCCCTTCGTCAACGGCGGCGAGCACGTCACGGTCATCCCCGAGATCCCCACGTGGCTGTCTCTGCTGGTCATCCTGGTGACGCTGGTCATCACGACGGTGCTCAGCCTGCGGAAGAACCGCAAGGACGCCGAGGCCGGGCACGTCAGCCCCACCGGCCTGGAGGACAAGGGCGCCGGGCGCGACGGCCTGCAGGCGCAGGGCCCCGGCGACCGGGACGGCAGCCCCGCCGGCGCGCGGGCCGACGCCCCGCCGTCCGGCCGCACCGCCGGGGTCACCGACCGCAGCAGCGGCGACTGACCACCCGCGCACGGCCGGGGGGCCCACCGGACGACGTCCGGTGGGCCCTCCGTCGTCCGGGCCCGGGAGGGCCGGACGGTCAGGCGGCCGGGTCGGCCACCCGGCCGCCGTGGACGACCCGCTCGCCGTCCAGCCACACCTCGCGCACCCGGCCGGCGAGGTCGGTGAGGCGGCCGGCGTCGCCCTCGAAGACGACCACGTCGGCCCGCTTGCCCGGCTCCAGCGAGCCCAGCTCGTCGTCGACCCGCAGCAGCCGGGCCGCCGACAGCGTGGTGGCGTGCCAGACCTCGGTGCTGGACATGCCGCGGTCGGCCATGAGCTGGAGCTCGCCGAGGTTCTGCCCGTGCGGCCCCACCCCGGAGTCGGTGCCCATCGCGATGCGCACCCCGGCCGCGTGCGCGCGCGACACCGACTCGTCGTGCTGGGCCTGCACGGCCACGGCCTTGTCGACGACGGCGCGGGGGAGCGCGGCCCCGGCGGCGACGGCGGCGAGCACCGCCCGCGGCGCCGACAGCGTGGGCACCAGCCAGGTGCCGTGGGCCAGCATGAGCTCGATGGCCTCGTCGTCGAGGAAGATGCCGTGCTCGATCGACCGGATGCCGGCCCGCACCGCGTTCTTGATGCCGTCCGCGCCCTGCGCGTGCGCCATGACCGCCAGCCCTGCCGCGGTGGCCTCCTCGACGAGGACGTCGAGCTCGGCCGGGCGGAAGTGGGGGTGCCGCGGGTCGTCGCGCGGGGAGAGGACGCCGCCGCTGGTGGCCACCTTGAGGACGTCGGCCCCGGCCCGCACCAGGCTGCGCACCGTCCGGCGGACCTCGTCGGGCCCGTCGCAGATGCCGCCGGGGCGGCCCGGCGTGGGGGGCAGGAGCGGGGTCTCGGCGCCGCACACGTGCCAGTCGTCGGCGTGCCCGCCGGTCTGGCTGACCATGGCCAGCGAGATCTGCATGCGCGGTCCGCGGACCAGGCCCGACCGCACCGACTCGGCCACGCCCAGGTCGGCGCCGGCGGCGTCGCGCACCGACGTGATGCCCAGGGCCAGGGTGCGGCGGAGGTTGCGCACCGCCTCGAAGTAGACCTGGCTGTACGGGGTCTGCAGCTGGCGGAGGGTGTCCACGCCGCTCATCAGCACGTGCACGTGGCAGTCGAACAGGCCCGGCAGCACGGTGGCGCCGGTGCAGTCGACCGCCTCGTCGCCGTCCAGGCCGGGGCCCACCTCGACCACGCGGCCGTCCTGCACCGCGACGTCGGCCGTGGCGGGTGGCGCCCCGGTGCCGTCGAGGACCTGCCCGCCCCGGAACACCGTGCGCGTCATGGCCTGCACCCTAGGCCGTTAGCCGGGCTCACGGACAGGCCTGGGTTAGCGTCTGGCCATGCGGCCCGCCGACCTCGCCCTCCTGCGCACGCCCGGGGTGGCCACGGTGTCCCCCGACGGCTCCACCGCGGTCGTCGCCGTCACCCGGCTCGACCTCGAGGCCGACGAGTACCGCAGCCAGCTCTGGGCGGTGCCCACCGACGCCTCGGCGCCGGCCCGTCCGCTGACCCACGGCCACCGCGACTCGGGCCCGGTTTTCTCGCCCGACGGCCGCTGGCTGGCCTTCCTGGGCGCCGAGAGCGGCGGCAAGCCCCAGCTGCACGTGCTGCCCACCGGGGGCGGGGAGGCCCGCCGGCTGACCGACCACCCGCTGGGTGCCGGGGCGCCGGTGTGGGCGCCGGACTCCCGCCGGTTGGCCTACACCGCGCGGGTGCCCGAGGCCGGCCGCTACGGCACTGAGGACGGCGTGGACGCCGCCGGTGAGGCGCCGCGGCTGATCACCACCCTGCAGTACCGCGCCGACGACGTCGGCTTCACGGTGGACCGGCGCCGGCACGTCTTCGTGCTGGACCTCCCCGACGAGGTCGACGACGTGGTCCCGGTGCCCGAGCCGGTGCAGGTCACCTCCGGCGACCACGACGACACCGACGTCGCCTGGCACCCCGCCGGCACCGAGCTGGTCTTCGTGTCCGCCCGGCACGCCCGCGCCGACCGCGACCTGGTCACCGACGTGTACGCCTGCCGCCCCGACGGCTCGCACCTGCGCCGGGTCACCGAGTCCCGGTCGTCGTGCTCGGCGCCCACCTACGACCCCGGTGACCCCGAGGGCCGCACCGTCTACCTCGCCGCCCAGCCCGACCTGGGCCCCGACGGCCTGGACTTCGTCGGGCGCGGCACCACCCTGTGCCGGGTCGACGCCGCCGGTGGGCACCCGCAGCCGCTGCTGGACCCCGAACGGCACGACCTGGGCCACGACTTCGGCCGGGTGGTGGTGGCCGACGGCGACGCGTTCGTCGCCGTCCAGAAGCAGGGCGCGGTGGAGCTGCTGCGGGTGCCGTTGGCCGGCGGCGAGCCCGAGGCCCTGGTCGACGGCCCGTTCACCACGCGCGGCATCGCCGCGGGTGGGGGCGTGGTCGTGGCCACCGTGGCGCACGACCGGTCGGCGGGCGAGCTGCTGGCCATCACGCCCGGCCGGCGGCGCCTGCTCACCGGTTTCGGCAGCCCGCTGCAGGCCACCGGTCGGCTGCGCCCGATGCGCGAGCGCACCGCCACCGCCCCGGACGGCTACCCGGTGCACGGCTGGGTCACCACGCCGGCCGGCGAGGGCCCGCACCCGGTGCTGCTGATGGTGCACGGCGGCCCGTTCACCCAGTACGGCTGGCACCTGCTCGACGAGACGCAGGTCTACGTCGACGCCGGCTACGCCGTGCTGCAGTGCAACCCGCGGGGCTCCTCGGGCTACGGCCAGGAGCACGGCCGGGCCATCCGCCACCAGCTGGGCGGGCTGGACGCCGACGACGTCGTGGCCTTCCTCGACGAGGCGCTGCAGGAACCCGACCTCGACGACAGCCGCGTCGGCGTCATGGGCGGCTCGTACGGCGGGTACATGACCACCCTGCTGCTGGGCCGCACGCAGCGGTTCGCCGCGGGCATCAGCGAGCGGGCCTTCAACGACCCGGTCAGCTTCGTGGGCTCCAGCGACATCGGGTTCTTCTTCGCCGACCAGTACGTGGGCACCGACCCCGAGCGCATCGCGGCCCAGTCGGCCCTCGCCGGCGCGCACCGCATCACGACCCCGACGCTGGTCGTGCACTCCGAGGAGGACTGGCGCTGCCCGCTCGAGCAGGGCACCCGGCTCTACGTCGAGCTCAAGCGCCGCGGCGTGCACACCGAGCTGCTGCTATTCCCCGGCGAGGGCCACGAGCTCTCCCGCTCGGGCCGGCCGCGGCACCGGTTGGCCCGGCTCGAGCACGTGCTGCGCTGGTGGGGCAGGTGGCTGCCCACCCCGGGCAACTCGACGGCGGCCGCCCTGCCCGCGGGGCCCGCGGACCGGTCCGAGGGGGAGCCGGCGCCGGCCTGACCGGCCCCGGTGGTCCGGGGTGCAGGGAACCGACCCCGGCCGCATGATCGCGGCCGTGCCCAGCATCGAGGACCTCGCCGTCGTCGGCGACCTGCAGACCGCCGCCCTCGTCGACGCGGAGGGTGCGGTCGACTGGCTCTGCCTGCCCCGCTTCGACTCACCCGCCTGCTTCGCCGCGCTGCTGGACACCCCGGACGCCGGCCGCTGGTCGCTCGCACCGGTCGACGGCGGGCGCTGCACATCCCGCCGCTACCTCGGGGACACCCTGGTGCTGGAGACCGAGTGGGCGCTGGCCGGGGGCACCGTGCGGGTCGTCGACCTGATGCCGCTGCGCGGCCGGTACCCCGACGTCGTCCGCATCGTCGAGGGCGTGTCGGGCGAGGTGGCGATGCGGGGCGAGCTGACCGTCCGCTTCGACTACGGCCGGGTGGTGCCGTGGGTGCGCCGGCGCGGCGGGCGGCTGCAGGCGCTGGCCGGCCCCGACGCGCTGTGGCTGAGCACCGCCGCCCCGCTCGAGGGACGCGACCGCAGCACGGTCTCGGAGTTCACGGTGCGGGCGGGGGACCGGGTGCCGTTCGTGCTGACCTGGACGCCGGGCCACGACGACGCCCCGCCGGAGGTGGACGCCGAGCGGGCGCTGGCCGAGACCCTCGCCGGGTGGCAGGAGTGGGTCGACGGCGGCGAGCGGGTGGGCGGTCGCTGGGCCGACGCGGTCACGCGGTCCCTCATCACGCTGCGCGCGCTCACCCACGCCCCGACGGGCGGGATCGTCGCGGCGGCCACGACGTCGCTGCCGGAGCAGCCGGGCGGGCCGCGCAACTGGGACTACCGCTACAGCTGGCTGCGTGACTCGACCTACACGCTGCAGGCCCTGCTGGCCGCCGGCCACACCGACGAGGCCGCGGCTTGGCGGCGGTGGCTGCTGCGCGCGGTGGCCGGCGACCCGGCCGACCTGCAGATCATGTACGCCGTCGACGGCACCCGCCGGCTCCCCGAGCTCGAGCTGGACTGGTTGGCGGGGTGGGAGGGCTCGACACCGGTGCGCACGGGCAACGGGGCCGCCGGGCAGCTGCAGCTCGACGTCGTCGGCGAGGTCCTCGACGCCCTCCACCTGGCCCGCGCCGCCGGGTTGGGCGCCCACGACGACGCCTGGGACCTGCAGTGCGCCATGCTCGACCACCTCGAGGGGCAGTGGCGGCGGCCCGACGCCGGGCTGTGGGAGCAGCGCGGCGAACCGCGGCACTTCGTGCACTCCAAGGTGATGGCCTGGGTCGCCTTCGACCGCATGGTCCGCGGGGCCCGGGAGCACGGCCTGCCCGGTCCGGTCGAGCACTGGGAGCGGGTGCGCGACACCATCCACGCCGAGGTGATGGAGAAGGGGCTGCACGAGGGCCGGCTGGCCCAGTCCTACGGCTCCGCGGAGCTGGACGCGGCGCTGCTGCTGGTGCCCCGGGTGGGCTTCCTGCCGCCCGACCACCCGGTGGTGGTGGCCACCGTGGAGGCGGTCGAGCGCGAGCTCACCCGGGACGGGCTGGTGCTGCGCTACCGGCCCGAGAGCTCCGGCGATGGCTTGCCCGGTGCCGAGGGGGTGTTCCTGGCCTGCTCGTTCTGGCTGGTGGACGCGCTGCACGGGGTCGGCCGGCGCGACGACGCCGTCGCCCTCTTCGAGCGGCTGCTGGGCTGCGCCAGCGACCTCGGGCTGCTCAGCGAGGAGTGGGACACCGACGGCCACCGTCAGCTGGGCAACACCCCGCAGGCGTTCAGCCACTTCGGCCTCGTGGTCAGCGCCGTCCAGCTCGCCGAGGGCCGGCACGACCGCAGCGACGCACCGGTGGGCGCCGCCCGCGCGGGCGGCGCACGGCTGCCCTAGCGTCGTCGACGTCCACCCCGACCCCCAGGAGTCCGCCCCGTGGCCACCCCCTCGCACGACCCCACGTCCACCGCCGCCTGGACGGCGCTGCTGGCCCACCGCGACGCACTCACCCCGGACCTGCGCGGCTGGTTCGACGCCGACCCCGGGCGCGCCGACCGGTTCACGGTGGACGTCGCCGACCTGCACGTGGACCTGTCCAAGAACCTCGTCACCGACGAGACGCTGGAGCTGCTGCGCGACCTCGCCGAGCAGACCGGGGTGGTCGACCGGCTGCAGGCCATGTTCGCCGGCGAGCGGATCAACGTCACCGAGGACCGCGCCGTCCTGCACACCGCCCTGCGTCGTCCGGCCGGCCTGGACCCGCTGGTCGTCGACGGGCAGGACGTGGACGCCGACGTCCGGGCCGAGCTGGCCAAGGTCTACGCCTTCGCCGGGAAGGTGCGGTCCGGGGAGTGGACCGGGGTGACCGGTCAGCGCATCGCCACGGTGGTCAACATCGGCATCGGCGGCTCCGACCTCGGCCCCGTGATGGCCTACGAGGCGCTGGCCGCCTCCCGCCAGGAGGGGCTGACCTGCCGGTTCGTCTCCAACATCGACCCCACCGACCTGGCCGAGACCGTGGCCGACCTCGACCCGGCGACCACCTTGTTCATCGTGGCGTCCAAGACGTTCGGCACCCTGGAGACCCTGACCAACGCCCGGCTGGCCCGGCAGTGGCTGTGGGACGGCCTGGGCACGCCGGAGGCCGACGACGAGCGCCGCGCCGCGGTCGCGAAGCACTTCGTGGCCGTCTCGACCGCACTCGAGAAGGTCGCCGACTTCGGCATCGACACCGACAACGCCTTCGGCTTCTGGGACTGGGTGGGTGGCCGCTACTCGGTCGACTCCGCCATCGGCACCTCGCTCGCCGTCGCGATCGGGCCCGAGCGGTTCGAGGAGTTCCTGGCGGGTTTCCACGCCGTCGACGAGCACGTGCGCACCACCCCGCTGGAGCGCAACGTACCGCTGCTCATGGGGTTGCTGAACGTCTGGTACGTCAACTTCCTGGGCGCGCACACGCACGCGGTGCTGCCCTACAGCCAGTACCTGCACCGCTTCCCGGCCTACCTGCAGCAGCTCACCATGGAGAGCAACGGCAAGGGCGTGCGCTGGGACGGCGAGGCCGTCACCTGCGACACCGGTGAGGTCTTCTGGGGCGAGCCGGGCACCAACGGCCAGCACGCCTTCTACCAGCTCATCCACCAGGGCACCCGGCTCGTCCCGGCCGACTTCGTCGCGTTCGCGACCCCGCAGCACGCGCTGGTCGACGGCGACACCGACGTCCACGCCCTGCTGCTGTCCAACTTCTTCGCCCAGACCAAGGCGCTGGCGTTCGGCAAGACCGCCGACGAGGTCCGGGCGGAGGGGACGGCGGAGGACGTCGTCCCGGCGCGGGTGTTCACCGGCAACCGGCCGACCACCTCGATCATGGCCGCGGCGCTCACGCCGTCGGTGCTGGGCCAGCTGATCGCGCTCTACGAGCACATCACCTTCACCCAGGGCGCGGTGTGGGGCATCGACAGCTTCGACCAGTGGGGTGTCGAGCTGGGCAAGCAGCTGGCCCTGCAGATCGCCCCGGCGCTCACCGGCGACGAGGAGGCCCTGCAGTCGCAGGACTCCTCGACGAAGGCGCTCATCGACTGGTACCTCGCCCACCGCGCCTGACGGCCCGGTCACGGGGTGGCCGGACATCTCCTGCGGTGTGCGCACGTACCGACGTGCGGCCACCGTCAGGGACGTCGGGCCACCCCCGCGACGGGGTCACCAGCCGCGGGCGCGCCACTCGGGCAGGTGGGGGCGCTCGGCGCCGATGGTGGTGTCCTTGCCGTGGCCGGGGTAGACCCAGGTGTCGTCGGGCAGCGTGCCGAACAGCCGTTCCTCGACGTCGTCCACCAGCTGCGCGAACCGCTCGGGGTCCTGCTGGGTGTTGCCCACGCCGCCGGGGAACAAGGAGTCGCCGGTGAAGACGTGGGTGCCGGCCTCGCCGCCGCGCCACACCAGCGCGATCGAGCCCGGGGTGTGGCCGCGCAGGTGGACGACGTCGAGCACCTGGTCGCCCACCGCGACGGTGTCGCCGTGCTCGACGGGGTGGCTGACCGGGACCGGCAGGTCGGCGGCGTCCGCCGGGTGCGCCATCGTGGCCGCGCCGCTGGAGGCGACCACCTCGGGCAGTGCGCGGTGGTGGTCCCAGTGCCCGTGCGTGGTCACCACCGAGGTCAGCCTGGTGTCGCCGACCAGCGCCCGCAGGGCCTCCGGGTCGGCGGCTGCGTCGACCAGCACGCCGTCGCCGGTGGCGGTGCAGGTGAGCAGGTAGGCGTTGTTCGCCATCTCGCTCACCGCGACCTTGGTGATGGTGAGGCCGGGCAGCTCGCGGGTGTCGGCCGGACCGCCGACCTCGACGTCACCGGTGTAGGTCGGCACTGGTCCGCTCCGATCTGAGACTGTCGGTGGGTCCGTCTAGGTTCGACGGCATGGACGCCAACCTAGTGACGGCCGGCGCGCACGGCTCGGGGGAGCAGGCCCGACCGCTGGTCGGCCTGCCCGCTGCCGAGCTCGCAGCACGGGTCCGGCGGGGCCAGACCACGGCGGTCGAGGTGGTCCGCGCGCACCTGGCGCACATCGCCGCCGTCGAGGCGCGCGTGGGTGCCTTCCGGGTGGTCCGGGCCGAGGTCGCGCTGGCCGAGGCGGCCGAGGTCGACGCCCGGCCCGACCGCGCCCGGTTGCCGCTGGCCGGCGTCCCGGTGGCGGTGAAGGACAACGTGGCCGTCACGGGCGAGACGGTCACCGACGGCACGGCGGTGCCCGGCCCGCCCGCGACCGCCGACCACCCGGTCGTCGCCCGGTTGCGGGCCGCCGGTGCGGTCGTCGTGGGCATCACGCGGGTCCCCGAGCTGTGCGTGTTCGCGGCCACCGACGGACCGGGCACCGTGAGCCGCAACCCGTGGGACACGGCTCTCTCCCCGGCCGGGTCGTCGGGGGGCAGCGCCGCCGCGGTCGCCTCCGGCGGGGTGCCGCTGGCGCACGGCAACGACGGCATGGGCTCGCTGCGCCTGCCCGCAGCCGCCTGTGGCCTGGTGACGCTCAAGCCCGGCCGCGGCGTGGTCCCGGCCGGGCTGGGCGCGGACTCGTGGTCGGGCATGGCCGAGAACGGGGTGCTGGCGACCACGGCCACCGACGTCGCACTCGGCCACGCGGTGCTCGCCGACCTGCCCGGGGGTGCCGCCGTCGAGCCACCCGACGACGACACGACCGCGCTGACCGTCGCGGTCTCCACCCGGTCCCCGCTACCGGGCGCCCGGCTCGACGCGGAGGGTCGCGCGGCGGTCGAGGCGGTCGCCGCCCGGTTGCGCGAGCTGGGCCACACCGTCGTCCGGCGGGACCCGCCGGTGCCGCCTGGTGCCGCGCTCGCCGTGGTCGCCCGGTGGTTCGCCGGCGCCGCCGACGACGCGGCCGACCGCGGCCTGGCCCCGCACGACCTGCAGCCGCGCACCCGGGTGCACGCCCGGTGGGGGCGGTGGGCCCGCCGTGCCGGGCTGGTGCGCCCGGCCGCCGCCGAGCGCTTCCGGGCCACCATGACCACCTGGTTCGCGGGGTCGGCGGCCGGTGCCGACCCCGGTGTCGACGTCCTCCTCACCCCGGTCACCACGGGGCCCCCGCTGGCGGCCCGGCCCTGGCACGAGCGGGGCTGGTTGGCCAACGTCTCCGCCAACGCGCGGTGGGCGCCCTGGACCTCGGCGTGGAACCTGGCCGCCCTCCCCGCGCTCGTGCTGCCGGCCGGTCGACGAGCGTCGGGCACCCCGCTGGCCGTCCAGCTGGTCGGCCCCCCGGGTGCCGAGACGCGACTACTCTGGCTGGCCGCGGAGCTGGAGCGCCAGGAACCCTGGCGCCGGCACGCCCCCGTCTTCGACCCCGTCGCCGCCCGCTGAGCCCGCCACCCCGGCCGGCCGTCGCGTCGACCCCCCGCACCGTCCGCACGACCACACAGACAGGGATCCACATGGACCGGCTCGTCGTCCGCGGCGCCCGTGAGCACAACCTGAAGGACGTCCAGCTCGACCTGCCCCGCGACGCGATGATCGTGTTCACCGGGCTGTCCGGGTCGGGCAAGTCCAGCCTCGCCTTCGACACCATCTTCGCCGAGGGCCAGCGCCGTTACGTCGAGTCGCTGTCGGCCTACGCCCGCCAGTTCCTGGGGCAGATGGACAAGCCCGACGTCGACTTCATCGAGGGCCTGTCGCCGGCGGTGTCCATCGACCAGAAGTCGACCAACCGCAACCCGCGGTCGACCGTCGGCACCATCACCGAGGTCTACGACTACCTGCGCCTGCTGTACGCCCGCGCCGGCCAGCCGCACTGCCCCAACTGCGGCAAGCCGATCGCCCGGCAGACCCCGCAGCAGATCGTCGACCAGGTGCTCGAGATGGAGGAGGGCACCCGCTTCCAGGTGCTCGCCCCGGTCATCCGCGCCCGCAAGGGCGAGTACGTCGACCTGTTCTCCTCGCTGCAGACCCAGGGCTTCTCCCGCGTCCGCGTCGACGGCACCGTGCACTCCCTCACCGAGCCGCCCAAGCTCAAGAAGCAGGAGAAGCACACGATCGAGGTGATCGTCGACCGGCTCACCGTCAAGGAGAGCGCCAAGCGGCGGCTCACCGACTCGGTCGAGACCGCGCTGGGCCTGGCCGGCGGCCTGGTCCTGCTCGACTTCGTCGACCTGCCCGAGGACGACCCCGAGCGCGAGCGCACCTTCTCCGAGCACCTGGCCTGCATCGACGACGGCCTGAGCTTCGAGGCGTTGGAGCCCCGCTCCTTCTCCTTCAACTCGCCCTTCGGCGCCTGCCCCGAGTGCACCGGCATCGGCACCCGCAAGGAGGTCGACCCCGACCTGGTGGTGCCCGACCCTGAGAAGAGCCTCGCCGACGGCGCCATCGCCCCCTGGGCCGGCTCGATGAGCAACGAGTACTTCACCCGGCTGCTCGGCGGGCTGGCCGACCAGCTCGGCTTCTCCATGAAGGACCCGTGGGAGCGGCTGCCGGCCAAGGTGCAGAAGGCCGTGCTGCACGGCTCGCCCGAGCAGGTGCACGTCCGCTACAAGAACCGGTACGGCCGCGAGCGCAGCTACTACGCCGCGTTCGAGGGCGTGCTGCCCTTCCTCGAGCGGCGGCACGAGGACACCGACTCGGACTTCATGCGCGACAAGTACGAGGGCTACATGCGCGACGTGCCCTGCCCGGTCTGCCACGGCACCCGCCTCAAGCCCGAGATCCTGGCCGTCAAGCTCGACGACCGCTCCATCGCCGAGGTCACCGGCTTGTCCATCGGCGACGCCTCCGAGTGGCTGTCGGCCCTGGTCCTCGGCGAGCGCGAGCGGGCTATCGCCGACCGCGTGCTCAAGGAGATCCAGGCCCGCCTGTCGTTCCTGGTCTCGGTCGGCCTGGACTACCTCTCCCTCGACCGGCCGGCCGCCACCCTGGCCGGCGGGGAGGCCCAGCGCATCCGGCTGGCCACGCAGATCGGCTCCGGGCTGGTGGGCGTGCTCTACGTGCTGGACGAGCCCTCCATCGGGCTGCACCAGCGCGACAACATCCGGCTCATCGAGACCCTCGTGCGGCTGCGCGACATGGGCAACACCCTCATCGTCGTCGAGCACGACGAGGACACGATCAAGACCGCCGACTGGATCGTCGACATCGGTCCGGGCGCCGGCGAGCACGGCGGTGAGGTCGTGGTCTCGGGCACCTACGACGACCTG
The DNA here is from genome assembly GCF_037083825.1 of Klenkia sesuvii. Lineage (NCBI taxonomy): Bacteria > Bacillati > Actinomycetota > Actinomycetes > Geodermatophilales > Geodermatophilaceae > Klenkia > Klenkia sesuvii. The sequence continues at coordinate 103,014 of NZ_JBAPLU010000005.1, read as the reverse complement.
CTGGCCAGCGAGCGCTCGCTGACCGGCCAGTACCTGTCCGGCCGCAAGGAGATCGCCGTCCCGGCGCAGCGCCGGGTGCCCACCCCGGGCCGCGAGCTGGTGGTCAAGGGCGCCCGCGAGCACAACCTGCGCGGGGTCGACGTCACCTTCCCGCTCGGCCTGCTGGTCGCGGTCACCGGGGTGTCGGGCTCGGGCAAGTCCAGCCTGGTCAACGACATCCTCTACACGGTGCTGGCCAACCAGCTCAACCGCGCCCGCATGGTGCCCGGCCGGCACCGCACGGTCACCGGCCTGGACCACCTCGACAAGGTCGTGGGCGTCGACCAGTCGCCCATCGGCCGCACCCCGCGGTCCAACCCGGCCACCTACACCGGCGTCTGGGACGCCATCCGCAAGCTGTTCGCCTCCACCGAGGAGGCCAAGGTCCGGGGGTACCAGCCGGGCCGGTTCAGCTTCAACGTCAAGGGCGGTCGCTGCGAGGCCTGCTCCGGCGACGGCACGCTCAAGATCGAGATGAACTTCCTGCCCGACGTCTACGTGCCCTGCGAGGTCTGCAAGGGCGCGCGGTTCAACCGGGAGACCCTGGAGGTGCGCTACAAGGGCAAGACGGTCGCCGAGGTGCTCGACATGCCCATCGAGGAGGCCGCCGAGTTCTTCGCCCCGATCAACGGCATCGCCCGCTACCTCACGACCCTCACCGAGGTGGGCCTGGGCTACGTCCGGCTGGGCCAGCCGGCCACCACCCTGTCCGGCGGCGAGGCGCAGCGGGTCAAGCTGGCCAGCGAGCTGCAGAAGCGGTCCAACGGGCGCACCGTCTACGTGCTCGACGAGCCCACCACGGGGTTGCACTTCGAGGACATCCGCAAGCTGCTGCTGGTCATCCAGGGCCTGGTCGACAAGGGCAACTCGGTGATCGTCATCGAGCACAACCTCGACGTGATCAAGAGCGCCGACTGGCTCATCGACATGGGTCCCGAGGGCGGTTTCCGCGGGGGCACGGTGGTGGGGGAGGGCACCCCCGAGCTCATCGCCGGCATCCCCGAGAGCCACACCGGTCGCTTCCTGGCCGACATCCTCGACCCCGAGCGCATCGCGGCGGCGGGGAAGAAGAAGCCGCGCAAGAAGGTCGCGGCGGCCCGCGCCGACGCCGGCGTCACCGGCGTCGTCACCGGCTGAGCGGGCGGCCGTGCCCGATCCGTCCACCTACCGCCCGGCCGTCGGCAGCATCCCGGAGTCCCCCGGGGTCTACAAGTTCCGCGACCCGAACGGCCGGGTCATCTACGTGGGCAAGGCCAAGAGCCTGCGCCAGCGGCTGAACAGCTACTTCGCCGACATCGCCGGCCTGCACCCGCGCACCCGGCAGATGGTCACCACCGCCGGGTCGGTGGAGTGGACGGTCGTCGGCACCGAGGTCGAGGCCCTCCAGCTCGAGTACAACTGGATCAAGGAGTTCGACCCCCGGTTCAACGTCCGGTACCGCGACGACAAGAGCTACCCGTCGCTGGCCGTCACGCTCAATGAGGAGTACCCGCGGCTGCAGGTCATGCGCGGGCCCAAGCGCAAGGGCGTGCGCTACTTCGGGCCCTACGCCCACGCCTGGGCCATCCGCGAGACCCTCGACACGCTCACGCGGGTGTTCCCCGCCCGCACCTGCTCGACGGGGGTGTTCAAGCGGCACGGCCAGATCGGGCGGCCCTGCCTGCTGGGCTACATCGGCAAGTGCTCGGCCCCCTGCGTCGGCAAGGTCTCCGCCGAGGAGCACCGCGACATCGTCGACGACTTCTGCGACTTCATGGGCGGGCGCACTGAGCAGATCATCCGGCGGCTGGAGAAGGACATGGCCGCCGCGGCCGAGGCGATGGAGTACGAGCGCGCCGCCCGGCTGCGCGACGACCTCGGAGCCCTCCGGCGGGCGCTGGAGAAGCAGGCCGTCGTGCTGGGCGACGGCACCGACGCCGACGTCGTCGCCTTCGCCCAGGACGAGCTGGAGGCGGCCGTCCAGGTGTTCCACGTGCGCGGTGGTCGGGTCCGTGGCCAGCGCGGCTGGATCATCGACAAGGTCGAGGACGTCGGCACCGGCGAACTGGTCGAGCAGTTCCTCCTGCAGGTCTACGGCGGGGTCGACGAGCAGACCGGCGTCGGCGAGGCCGGCGAGGCGGTGCCCCGCGAGGTGCTGGTCCCCGAGCTGCCGGCCGAGGCCGACGTCTACGCCGAGCTGCTCAGCGAGCTGCGCGGCTCGCGGGTGTCCCTGCGGGTGCCCCAGCGCGGGGACAAGCGCTCGCTGATGGAGACGGTCGAGCGCAACGCGAAGGAGGCGTTCGCCCGGCACCGGGTCAAGCGGGCCGGCGACCTCACCGCGCGGTCGCTGGCGCTGTCGGAGCTGCAGGAGGCCCTCGACCTGCCCGACGCCCCGCTGCGCATCGAGTGCATGGACGTCAGCCACGTGCAGGGCACCAACGTGGTGGCCAGCATGGTCGTCTTCGAGGACGGCCTGGCCAAGAAGAGCGACTACCGGCGGTTCCAGGTGGCCCAGGGCACCGACGACACCGCGGCGATGGCCGAGGTCGTCCGCCGCCGGTTCGCCCGGCACCTCAAGGAGGAGGCCGACCGCGTCGACGAGCAGGGCGTGGCCGCCGAGGAGGGGCGACCCCGCAGGTTCGCCTACCCGCCCAACCTGCTGGTCGTCGACGGCGGCGCGCCCCAGGTGGCGGCGGCCGCGCGGTCGATGGCCGAGCTGGGTGTGCACGACGTCGCCGTCTGCGGGCTGGCCAAGCGGATGGAGGAGGTGTGGCTCCCCGGCGACCCCGACCCGGTCATCCTGCCGCGCACCTCCGAGGCCCTGTACCTGCTGCAGCGGGTCCGCGACGAGGCCCACCGGTTCGCCATCACCTACCACCGGCAGAAGCGGTCGGCCGGCATGCTGGTGTCCCTCCTCGACGACGTCCCCGGGCTGGGCGACACCCGGCGCAAGGCCCTGATGAAGGAGTTCGGCTCCCTCAAGCGCCTGCGCGCGGCCACCGTCGACGACCTGGTCCGGGTCCCGGGCATCGGCCGGCGGACCGCCGAGGCGGTGCTGGCCGCGGTGGCCGAGCCACCCACGGGTGCGGTGGCCGACCCCACCGCCGAGCCGGCCGGGGATGATGGCGCCCCGACCGTCCCGCAGACCACCGGAGCCGCCCCGTGACCGACCTGCCCGACACGCCCCACCCCGACGCACCCCACCCCGACCCCCGCCTCCCCGACGACGGGCCCGGCGCGCCGCTGGAGGTCGTCGTCGTCACGGGCCTCTCCGGCGCCGGCAAGAACACCGCCGGTCGCGTGCTGGAGGACCTGGGGTTCTTCGTGGTGGACAACCTGCCGCCGGCGCTGCTGGCGCCGATGGTCGAGCTGGGGTCGCGCGGGGACGTGCGGCGCTTCGCCGCCGTGGTCGACGTCCGCAGCCGGGCCTTCTCCAGCGACCTCGCCGAGGCGATCCGCGGGCTCACCGACGCCGGCCACCGCCCCCGGGTGGTCTACGTGCACGCCCGCGACGAGGTGCTGGTGCGCCGGTACGAGTCCAACCGCCGCGAGCACCCGCTGCAGGGGTCGGGCCGGCTCTCCGACGGCATCGCGGCCGAGCGGGCGCTGCTCACCGGCATCGCCGGCGAGGCCGACCTGTGGGTCGACACCTCCGACCTCAACGTCCACCAGCTGCGCACCACCCTGGAGGCGGCGTTCCTCGACGAGGGCGCCCTGCCCGAGCTGACCGCCACCGTGCTCAGCTTCGGCTTCAAGTACGGCCTGCCGCTGGACGCCGACCTGGTCGTCGACGCCCGGTTCCTGCCCAACCCGCACTGGGTGCCCGAGCTGCGCCCACTGACCGGCCGCGACGCCCCGGTGCGCGACCACGTGCTGGCCGCCGACGACGCCCAGCAGTTCCTGGACCGCTACCTCGAGGTGCTGCGCCTGCTGGTCCCAGGCTACCGCCGGGAGGGCAAGAAGTACCTCACGCTCGCCGTGGGGTGCACCGGCGGCAAGCACCGGTCGGTGGCGATCGCCGAGGAGTTCGCCCGGCGGCTGTCCGCCGAGGGGGTCACCGCCAGCGCCCGGCACCGCGACCTGGGTCGCGAGTGACGGCGGGGGCCGGTCCGTCGGTCGTCGCCCTGGGCGGCGGTCACGGCCTCGCCGCCTCGCTGGCCGCGTGGCGCCCGCTGGCCGGTGAGCTGACCGCCGTGGTCACGGTCGCCGACGACGGCGGCTCCTCGGGCCGCATCCGGCGGGAGATGCCGGTGCTGCCCCCCGGCGACCTGCGCATGGCCCTGGCCGCCCTGGCCGGCGACGACGCCGAGCGGCAGGAGCTGGCCGCCCTGCTGCAGCACCGCCTGGGCGGCAGCGGGGTGCTCGCCGGGCACCCGGTCGGCAACCTGGTGCTCACCGGCCTGACCGAGATGCACGGCGGGGACACGGTGACGGCGCTGGACACCCTCTGCCGGGTGCTCGGTGCCCGCGGCCGGGTGCTGCCCATGGCCGACGTGCCGCTCGACCTGGTGGCCATCGTGGACACCGTCGACCCCGACGACCCGCAGCGGTCGCGGCACATCCGCGGGCAGGTCGCCATCGCGGCGAGCCCCGACCGGGTCCGCTCGATCCGGGTGACCCCGGCCGACCCGCCGGTGCACCCCGACGTGCTGGCCGCCATCGCCCGGGCCGACGTGGTCTGCCTGGGCCCGGGCTCCTGGTACACGTCGGTGCTGCCGCACCTCCTCGTGCCCCGGCTCCGCGCCGCCCTGGCCGCCACGCCGGCCCGGGTGGTGGTCGTGCTCAACCTCGAGCCGCAGGCGGGCGAGACCGACGACTTCTCGCCGGAGCAGCACCTCCGCGTCCTGCACGACCACCTGCAGGGCGTGCCGTTGCACACCGTGGTCGCGGACGAGTCCTCGGTGGTTGACCGGCGTGGTCTGCTGTCTGCTGTGCGGGAGTTCGGGGCGGACCTGGTGCTGGCGCCGGTGGCGGCGCACGGCGGTGCGCCGCAGCACGACCCGCAGCTGCTGGGCGCGGCTCTGGCCGCCGTCGTGGCGGGGGCGTCCGGGAAGGGGCGCCGGTGAACCCGGGCGGGCCGACCCGGGCCGGCGTGCGGCAGTATCGGGCGTCGACGGTCGAGTTCGCCGCCGCCACGCGCAGCAGGTTCCGCAGGCGGGCCGACCGAGGGGGAAGGGGCAGCGCATGGCGATGACCGCGATGGTCAAGGACGAGCTCTCCCGGGTGGAGTGCACCAGGACCTCCGAGCGCAAGGCCGAGGTGACGGCCCTGCTGCGCTTCTCCGGGGGCCTGCACATCGTGGGCGGACGGGTGGTCATCGAGGCCGAGCTGGACACCGGCTCGGTGGCCCGCCGCCTGCGACGCGACATCAGCGAGGTCTACGGCTACACCAGCGGGGTCAGCGTCCTGGCCGGCGGGAACATCCGCCGGGGGGTGCGCTACCTGGTGCGCATCGCCAAGCACGGCGAGGGCCTGGCCCGGCAGACCGGGCTGGTCGACCAACGCGGCCGCCCGGTGCGCGGGCTGCCCCCGGCCGTGGTGTCCGGTGGCCTGAACGACGCCGAGGCGGCCTGGCGCGGGGCCTTCCTCGCGCACGGGTCGCTGACCGAACCGGGCCGCTCCTCCTCGCTCGAGGTCACCTGCCCCGGGCCCGAGGCCGCGATGGCCCTGGTCGGCGCCGCCCGTCGCCTGGGCATCGCGGCCAAGGCCCGCGAGGTCCGCGGGGCCGACCGGGTCGTGGTCCGCGACGGCGACGCGATCAGCGCGCTGCTGACCCGCATGGGTGCGCACGAGGCGGTGCTGACGTGGGAGGAGCGGCGGATGCGCCGCGAGGTCCGGGCGACGGCCAACCGCCTGGCCAACTTCGACGACGCCAACCTGCGCCGGTCGGCCCGGGCTGCCGTGGCCGCCAGCGCGCGGGTCGAGCGGGCCCTGGAGATCCTCGGCGACGACGCCCCGGAGCACCTGCTGGTGGCCGGGCGTCTGCGCCTGGAGCACGGCCAGGCGTCGCTGGAGGAGCTGGGCCAGCGCGCCGACCCCCCGATGACCAAGGACGCCGTGGCCGGCCGCATCCGACGCCTGCTGGCCACCGCCGACAAACGGGCCAAGGACCTCGGCATCCCCGACACCGAGTCGGTGGTCACCGACGACATGATCGGCCCCTGAGCCGACACCGCCGACGTCGCCGCTGACGCCCCGGCAGACGTCCCCGACGTCGTGCGGCCGGGCTGACCTGCGGCGACGGGCGCGCACGCCGAACACCCGGCGGGCGGATAGGGTCAACACCCGAGGCGGTCCGCGGGTCCCACGACGGCACCCAGCGCGACCCCCGACGAGCATCCACGCAGACACTCATGGAGGTCGCAGTGACGGTACGGGTCGGCATCAACGGTTTCGGTCGGATCGGCCGCAACTTCTACCGGGCGGTCGCCGCCAGCGGTCAGGACATCGAGGTCGTGGCGGTCAACGACCTCACGAGCAACGACGTGCTCGCCCACCTGCTCAAGCACGACTCGGTCCTCGGCAAGTTCCCCGAGGAGGTCTCCTCCAGCTCCGACGGCATCACCGTCGGCGGCAAGACCATCACCGCCCTCGCCGAGCGCGACCCGGCCAACCTGCCCTGGGGCGACCTCGGCGTCGACGTGGTCATCGAGTCGACCGGCTTCTTCACCAAGGCCGCCGACGCCCGCAAGCACGTCGAGGCCGGCGCGAAGAAGGTCATCATCTCCGCGCCCGCCACCGACGACGACATCACCATCGTCATGGGCGCCAACCACGAGCTCTACGACGGCTCGCAGACGATCATCAGCAACGCCTCGTGCACCACCAACTGCCTGGCCCCGCTGGCGAAGGTCCTCAACGACTCGTTCGGCATCGAGCGCGGCCTGATGACCACCATCCACGCCTACACCGCCGACCAGAACCTGCAGGACGGCCCGCACAAGGACCTCCGCCGCGCCCGCGCCGCCGCGCTGAACATCGTCCCCACCTCCACCGGCGCGGCCAAGGCCATCGGCCTGGTGCTGCCCGAGCTGAAGGGCAAGCTCGACGGCTACGCCCTGCGCGTCCCGGTCCCGACCGGCTCGGCCACCGACCTCACCGTCACGCTGTCCCGCGAGGTCACCGTCGACGAGGTCAACGCCGCGTACAAGGCCGCCGCCGAGGGCCCGCTGGCGCCCTACCTGGTCTACACCGACGAGCCGATCGTGTCCTCAGACATCGTCACCGACCCGGCCTCGTGCATCTACGACTCGGGCCTGACCAAGGTGTTCGGCGACCAGGTGAAGGTCGTCGGCTGGTACGACAACGAGTGGGGCTACTCGAACCGCCTCGTGGACCTCACCTCGCTCGTCGGCTCGAAGCTGTAGAGCATGCGCACAGTCGACGAGCTCATCGCCGAGGGTGTGCGGGGTCGGCGCGTGCTCATGCGCGCCGACCTGAACGTCCCCCTCGACGACTCCACCGGCGAGCGCGTCATCACCGACGACGGCCGGATCCGCGCCAGCCTGCCCACGCTGCAGGCGCTGCGCGAGGCCGGTGCCCGTGTCGTCGTGGCCGCCCACCTCGGGCGCCCCAAGGGCGAGCGCGACGACCGGTACAGCCTGGCCCCGGTCGCCGCCCGCCTCGGGGAGCTGCTGGGGGTCGAGGTGCCGCTGGCCACCGACACCGCCGGCAGCGGCGCGCAGGCCGCGGTCGCGGCGCTCTCCGACGGCGACGTCTGCCTGCTGGAGAACGTCCGCTTCGAGGCTGCCGAGACGTCGAAGGACGACGACGCCCGCGGGGCGCTGGCCGACCGCTTCGCCGCGCTGGCCGACCTCTACGTCGACGACGCCTTCGGGGCCGTGCACCGCAAGCACGCCTCGGTGTACGACGTCGCCACCCGGCTGCCGCACGCGGCCGGCCGGCTGGTCGCCACCGAGCTCGACGTGCTCACCCGGTTGACCGAGGACCCGCAGCGGCCCTACGTCGTGGTGCTGGGCGGCTCCAAGGTCAGCGACAAGCTCGCCGTCATCGAGGCCATGCTGCCCAAGGTCGACCGGCTGCTGGTCGGCGGCGGCATGTGCTTCACGTTCCTGGCCGCCCAGGGCCACGGCGTGGGCGACTCGCTGCTGGAGACCGACCAGGTCGAGACCTGCCGGCGGCTGCTCGCCGAGGCCGGTGACAAGGTCGTCCTCCCCGTCGACGTGGTCTGCGCGGAGGCGCTGGTCGCCGACGCCCAGGTCAAGGTCGTGCCGGTCGACGCGATCCCCGACGGGCTCAAGGGCCTCGACGTGGGCCCGAACACCGTCGACCTGTTCGGCCAGCACCTCGCCGACGCGCACACGGTGTTCTGGAACGGCCCGATGGGCGTGTTCGAGCTCGCCCCGTTCACCCACGGCACCCGTGGCGTGGCCACCGCCGTCGCCGCCGTCGACGGGCTCTCCGTCGTCGGCGGGGGCGACTCGGCGGCCGCCGTCCGCCAGCTGGGCCTCGACGAGGACGGCTACGGGCACATCTCCACCGGGGGTGGGGCGTCGCTGGAGTTCCTGGAGGGCCGCGAGCTGCCGGGCCTGGCCGTGCTGTCGGGCGGGGCCGGCTGATGGCCCGCACGAAGTCCGGGAAGGTCTACGCGGGGCGGCGTCCGCTCATCGCGGGCAACTGGAAGATGAACCTGACGCACCTGGAGGCCATCGGCCTGGTGCAGAAGGTCGCCTTCGGCCTCAAGGAGCCCGAGCTCGAGGCGGCCGAGGTCGTCGTCGTCCCGCCGTTCACCGCGATCCGCAGCGTGCAGACCCTGGTGCAGGGTGACAAGATCGAGATCGGGTTCGGCGGTCAGGACCTGTCGGTCGCCGACTCCGGCGCCTACACCGGCGAGGTCAGCGGCGCCCAGCTCAAGGCGCTGGCCTGCACCTACGTCGTCGTCGGGCACTCGGAGCGGCGTGCGCTGCACGCCGAGACCGACGAGGTCGTGGCCACGAAGGTGCGCAAGGCCCTGGAGCACGACCTGGTGCCGATCCTGTGCGTGGGGGAGGGGCTCGACGTCCGCAAGGCCGGCGAGCACGTCCCGTACACCACCGCGCAGGTCGACGCCGCCCTCGAGGGCCTCGACGCGGCCACCGTGGCCGGCATCGTGATCGCCTACGAGCCGGTGTGGGCGATCGGCACCGGCGAGGTGGCCACGCCCGAGGACGCGCAGGAGGTCTGCGGGGCGATCCGGGCCCGGCTCGCCGAGCGTTTCGGGCCGGAGACCGCCGACGTCGTCCGTATCCTCTACGGGGGTTCGGTGAAGGCCGGCAACACCGCCGGCATCCTCGCCGGACCCGACGTGGACGGGGCACTGGTGGGCGGCGCGAGCCTGGACGCCGACGAGTTCGTCTCCATCTGCCGCACCGCAGCCGAGAGCCGCTGACCCGCAGGGGCGGCGGCCCACCCACTGGAGGACCGCCGCCCCCGTGAGGCCCCACCTGCGCCGTCCGCGCGCCGTCACCACCCTGCTCGTGCTGGTCGCGCTGCTGGCCGGCTGCAGCGCCGACGGCTCGGCCGACACCGCGGTGCCGACCCAGTCCGGCGCGCCCGACGGCGGTCTCGACGGGGTCCGGGCGCCCTCCGACGCCGCCGGCGGGACCCTGCGGCTGGTGACCTCCCAGATCGACAGCCTCGACCCGCAGCGCTCCTACGTCCCCGCCGTGTGGAACCTGATGCGGCTCTACACCCGCACCCTGGTCACCTACAGCACCGAGCCCGGCCGCACCGACGAGCTGGTGCCCGACCTCGCCGTCGACCTCGGGACGACGCCCGACGGCGGCCGCACCTGGACCTTCACGCTCCGCCCGGGTGCCACCTTCGAGACCGGCCGCGCCATCACCAGCCGCGACGTGAAGTACGGCATCGAGCGGTCCTTCGCCGTCGACGTCGTCAGCGGCGGTCCGAACTTCGTGCTGGACCTGCTCGACCCCGACAGCCTCTACGCGGGGCCCTACCAGGACGAGTCGCCCGACCGGCTGGGCCTGACCACCATCGCCACCCCCGACGACGCGACCATCACCTTCACCCTGTCCCGCCCCGACCCCGACTTCCCCCACGTGCTGGCGCTGCCGTCGTCGAGTCCCGTCCCCGCCGAGAGCGACACCGGGGCGGCCTACCAGGACGACCCCGTGTCCTCCGGGCCGTACGCGATCACGTCGGTCGACCCGCTGACCGGCATCGTGCTCGACCGCAACCCTGCCTGGAGCCCGGACAGCGACCCGGTGCGCACGGCCCTGCCCGACCAGGTCGTGGTGCGCACCGGGCTCAGCGGGCTGGACCGGGACCAGGCGCTGCTGGCCGGCTCGGCCGACGCCGACCTGTCGGGCACCGGGGTCCAGCAGGCCACCCTCAGCCGGTTCGAGGACGACCCGGGCCTGACCGACCGGGTCGACGACACAACCGTGGGCTCGCTGCGGGTGCTGGCGCTGCCGACCACCGTGGGGCCGATGTCGAACCCGGACTGCCGAGCTGCGGTGGCCGCCGTCGTGGACCGCACCGGGGTGCAGGAGGCGTTGGCCGGGCCGGCCGACGCCTCGCGGCGCTCGGTGCTGTGGCCCAGCTCGCTGGGCGGTGGCCCGGAGGACCCCGACCCGGCGGCCGACCTCGAGGGCGCACGTCGCTCGCTGGCCGCTTGCGGGTCGCCCGACGGCTTCGCGGTGACGATGGCCGTGCCCGACGCACCCGCCAGCCTCGACGTGGCCGACGAGCTGGTCGCCCAGTTCGCCCAGGTGGGCATCGCGGTGACCGTGCAGGCCTCGGACCCGGCGACCTTCTACACCACCGGCATCGGCACCCCGGCCGCCATCGGGGCCGGGCAGTACGGCATGGTGCTGGCCACCTACACGGCGGCGCTGCCCACGCCCGCCTCCTTCCTGGTCCCGCTGGTCGACAGCCGGTCGATCTCCGCCGAGGCCGGCAACGCGAACTACGCGCTGCTCGCCGACCCGGCGGTGGACGCCGCCGTCGACGCGGCACAGGTCGCCACCGACCCGGCGGCCTGGGTCGCGGTGGCCGACGCGGCGCTGGCCACCCACGCCTACGTGCCCCTGGTGGAGAACCGCGCGCAGCTGCTGGCCGGCCAGCGGCTGCGCAACGGCGTCGTGATGCTGCCCTACAACGGCTACGACGTGGCCACCGCCGGTGTCGGTGGTGGCTGAGCGGCGTCCCGTACGCTGGTCGGTCGGCTGCCCGCTCGAAGTGGAGAACCCGTGATCGAGATCGTCCTGAACGTCCTGCTGGTGCTCACCAGCCTGCTGCTGATCGTGCTGATCCTCCTGCACCGCGGCAAGGGCGGCGGCCTCTCGTCCATGTTCGGCGGCGCCGCGTCGTCGTCGCTGTCCGGGTCGTCGGTGGTGGAGAAGAACCTGAACCGGCTGACCGTCTTCACCGCGGCCATCTGGACGGTGTGCATCGTCGCCCTGGGCATCCTGCTCAAGGTCTGAACGCGCACGACAAGGCGGTGCACCACCGGTCTGAGCAGCGCATTCGTCACCAGCACGACATCTGCGAGGGCCTAGGATCTCGCCACGGGGTCCGTTCAGGTACCTGAGGGTGGGAGCGCACGTGGCTGGTGGGAGCGCGATCCGGGGCAGCCGGGTCGGGGCAGGTCCGACGGGTGAGTCCGAGCGCGGGCAGGCGGCGCCGCGGGTGCGCGTCGCCTACTGGTGCGCCAACCGGCACGACACGCAGATCGCGTTCGCGCACGACGTGGAGGTGCCCGAGACCTGGGACTGCCCGCGGTGCGGTCTCCCGGCCGGGCAGGACGAGCAGAACCCGCCCCCGCCGCCGCGCACCGAGCCGTACAAGACGCACCTGGCCTACGTGCGCGAACGCCGCTCGGACGCCGACGGCGCGGCCCTCCTCGAGGAGGCCCTGCGCAAGCTGCGCGCCCGCCGCAGGGCCTGACCGCGGGAGCCCCCGTCACCGGTGGGGTGACGGGGGCGCCGGGCGCTCAGAGCTGACCGGCGGCGTCCGCGTCCAGCAGCCACCGGGTCGCCCGGCGGCCCACGGCGCCGGCGGCCGGCAGGGTCGCCGCGGTCTCCCCACCGGACAGCGCCCGGGCGACGGCCTCGGCCTTGGCCTCCCCGGACACGAGCAACCAGACCTCCTCGGCGGAGGTGATGGCCCCGAAACCGAGGCTGACCCGGGTCGGTGGGGGCTTGGGGCAGTCGCGCACGGCCACCACCGGGCGCTCGTCGGTGACCGCGGGGGAGTGCGGGAAGATGGAGGCCACGTGGCCCTCCCCGCCCACGCCCAGCAGGAGCACGTCGATGCGGGGCAGCGCGCCGCCCCCGGCGGCCCGCAGCTGCGCCGCGTAGGCGTCCGCGGCGTCCTCCGGCTCGTCGTACCCGGCATCCGACGCCGGGATGGCGTGCACCCGGTCGGCCGGGACGCCGACCACGTCGAGCAACGCCTCGCGGGCGCCCTTCTCGTTGCGGTCGTCGTCGACGGCGGGCACCCAGCGCTCATCGCCCCACCACACGTCGACCCGGCCCCAGTCCAGCTCGGGCCGGCCGGCCGACACCGCGGCGACCTCGCGCAGCACCGCGGTGCCGATGCCACCGCCGGTGAGCACCACCCCGGCCGCGCCGTGCTCGGCCTGGGCCGTCACCAGCTGGTCGACCAACCGCTGCGCGACGGCCCGGGCCAGCGACCCGGCGTCGGCCTCGACGTGGACCTCCGGCGCGCTCACGCCGCACCCTCGGGCTGGTCGTCGCCGCCGTCGTCGTCCCCGGTCGGCCCCGCGGTTCCGCCGGTGCCGCCGGTGCCGCCGGTGCCGGTGGCCGCGACCTCGTCGTCGTCCTCGGAGTCGTCCGGGACGTCGGGGGCCTGCTGCTCGGCGGGGGCCGGGCGCATCGGGTCGAACCAGACGTGCTCGCGCATCGCGGGCCGGTCGGCGAGGCCGGTGGTGCCGGTGGCCGCCTCGAGGGCCTCGCGGTAGGGCTCGTCGTTGTCCAGGCGCTTCATCTCCTCGCCGATGAGCTCGCCCAGCGACCGCTTGGGCAGGGCCACGACGGCGTCGGGCCGGTAGGGCTGGCTGATGACGGCGCCGCCCTTGCGGTCGTCGGTCAGCCGGACCTCCTCGTCCTGGTCCAGCCGGAGCACGACGGTGTCGATGCCCTTCGAGCCGGTGCTGCGCTGGCCGGCCTCGACCGTGATGGAGCACCCGCAGCGGGCACTGAGCCAGCCGGCGACCAACTGGGCCGTCGGGTTCTCGGGGTCCCCGACCACCTGGCCGCCCAGCACCTGGACGGCACCGCGCCGCCCGGCGACGGCGTCGAGGGTGGAGGCCAGCGTGGAGCGCCACGGGGTGCTGCGGGTCCAGGCCAGGTCCGTGTCCCCGGGGGCGAAGTCCTCGGCGCGGCGGCGCAGCGCCGCGACGGCGTCCTCGGCCATCAGGCTGTCGGTGATCCGGCGGTTGGCGACCACGCCGAGCGCGTCGGTCGCGATGCGGTCCGGCGGGGCGGAGAACCACCAGGTGACCACCGGTGCGTCGGCGGCCAGCAGCGGCAGCACCACGGACTCGGCGTGCAGCCCGAGGCGGCCGTACATGCGCATGACGACCGCCTCGCCGGGGCCCAGGCGCCCGCCGATCAGCACCTCGGCGTCCAGTCGGGGGGTGGGGGCCTCGACCTGGCGCCGGATGACCATCAGCAGCCGGCAGGGGTGCACCTCGGCCGCGGCGGCCGCGGCGGCCTCGGCCTCGGCGACGCGGTCCTCGTCGGCCACCACCACGAGGGTGAGCGCCACACCGCTCATCACGGCGCCGCCGGTGCGGCGCTGGGCGGCGAGCTCCTTGACGATCGCCGACCCGTTGGTGTCCCAGAGCGTGCTCATCGGGGGGTCTCCTCGGACATGCAGGTGGGGGCGGGGGTCACGGTCGGCGCCATGCCCGCCCCTCGGAGGCCAGCATCTCGTCGGCGGCCCGGGGACCCCACTCGCCGGCGCGGTAGGGGAAGGGGGTGGTGCTCGCCCAGTACTCCTCGAGCGGGTCGATGACCGCCCAGGACGCCTCCACCTCGGCGTTGCGGGGGAAGAGCGTCGCGTCGCCGAGCAGGACGTCGAGCAGCAGCCGTTCGTAGGCCTCGGGGGAGGCCTCGGTGAACTGCTCGCCGTACAGGAAGTCCATCGACACGTCGCGGACCTCCATGACGCTGCCCGGCACCTTCGACCCGAACTTGAGGGTGACCCCCTCGTCGGGCTGCACGCGGACGACGAGCTGGTTGTGGCCGAGCTCCTCGGTGTCGGTCGGCGCGAAGGGCAGGTGCGGTGCCTTGCGGAAGGAGAGCGCGATCTCGGTGACCCGGCGGGGCAGCCGCTTGCCGGTGCGCAGGTAGAACGGCACGCCGGCCCAGCGACGGGTCTCGACCCCCAGCCGGACGGCGGCGTAGGTCTCGGTGCGCGACTCCTCGCTGACGCCGTCCTCCTGCCGGTAGCCCTTGGCCCGCTGGCCGGCCAGCCAGCCCTGCTCGTACTGGCCGCGCACGGCGAAGCGCGCCATGTCGGTGGGGACGGACACCGCGCGCAGCACCTTGAGCTTCTCGGTGCGGATCTCCTCGGCGGAGAACTCGACCGGCTCCTCCATCGCGGTGAGCGCCAGCAGCTGGAGCAGGTGGTTCTGCAGCACGTCGCGGGCGGCCCCGGTGCGCTCGTAGAACTCCGCGCGGCCGCCGATGCCGACGTCCTCGGCCATGGTGATCTGCACGGAGTCGACGTGCGCGCCGTTCCAGACCGGCTCGAAGAGGGTGTTGGCGAACCGGAGCGCCAACAGGTTCTGCACCGTCTCCTTGCCCAGGTAGTGGTCGATGCGGAAGACGTCGTCGGCGTCGAACACGGAGTCGACCAGGCCGTTGAGCTCGCGGCTGGAGGGCAGGTCGGTGCCGAAGGGCTTCTCGACCACGACGCGGCGCCACCGGTCGGTGGTGCTCTCGGCCATGCCGGTGCGCTGCATCTGCTTGAGCACGACCGGGAACATGCTCGGCGGGATCGACAGGTAGAAGGCGGCGTTGCCGCCGATGCCGTGGCTGCCCTCGAGCTCGCCGAGGGTGCGGGCGAGCTCGTCGAAGGCGTCGTCGTCGTCGAAGGAGCCCTGGATGAAGCGGACCGAGTTCGACAGCCGCTCCCAGACCTCCTCGCGCCACGGGGTGCGGGCGTGCTGGCGCGCTGCCTCGCGGGAGAGCTCGGCGAAGTCGACGTCGTCCCAGTCGCGGCGGGCGAAACCCAGCAGCGCGAAGTTGGTGGGCAGCAGGCCGCGGTTGGCGAGGTCGTAGACCGCCGGCAGCAGCTTCTTGCGGGCCAGGTCGCCGGTGATGCCGAAGACGACGAGGGCGCAGGGCTCGGGGACCCGGGGCAACCGCCGGTCCCTCGGGTCGCGCAACGGGTTGGTGCTCATGGGTCCTTCCAGCGGATGGATGGAGGTGGGGCCGGTGCGGCGGTGCACCGGCCCCGTCCCTTACTGCTTGTCCTGGAGCTGTTCGGCGACCGAGGTGGAGAGTTCATCCCAGGCGTCGCTGAACTTCTGCACGCCCTCGGTCTCGAGCACGGCGAAGACGTCGTCGAGGTCGATGCCGGCGTCGCGGACCGACTGCATGACCTCCTCGGCGTCGGCGTAGGTCTCGGTGACCGGGCGGCCCACCTGCCCGTGGTCGGCGAAGGCGTCCATGGTCTTGCCGGGCATGGTGTTCACGGTGTCGGGTGCGGCCAGCTCGGACAGGTAGAGCGTGTCGCTGTAGTCGGGGTTCTTGACCCCGGTCGATGCCCACAGCGCCCGCTGCTTGCTCGCCCCACGGGCCTCGAGGGCCTTCCAGCGGTCGGAGGAGAAGACCTCCTCGTAGGCCTGGTAGGCCAGCTGGGCGTTGGCGACGCCGGCCTTGCCCTTGAGGGAGGCGTCCGCGCCGGCGGCGTCCAGGCGCTTGTCGATCTCGGTGTCCACGCGGGACACGAAGAACGACGCGACGCTCTCGATGCCCTCGAAGCCGGCCTCGGGGTCCTCGGCGCGCTTCTCCAACCCGGCGATGTAGGCCTCCATCACGGCCTTGTAGCGCTCGAGGCTGAAGATGAGGGTGACGTTGACGCTGATCCCGTTGGCGATCGACTCGGTGATGGCCGGCAGGCCCTCGACGGTCGCGGGGATCTTGATGAACAGGTTGGGCCGGTCGACCAGCCACCAGAGGTGCGCGGCCTCGGCGGCGGTGGCGTCGGTGTGGTGGGCCAGCCCGGGGGCGACCTCCAGGGAGACCCGGCCGTCGCGGCCGGTGCGCTGCGCGACCGGGGCGAGCAGGTCGCAGGCGTCGCGGACATCGGCGGCGGTGATGGTGCGCAGCGCCTCCTCGACGGTGACACCGCGGACGGCCATGGCGTGCAGCTGGTCGTCGTAGGAGTCCGAGCCGCTGATCGCGGCGGCGAAGATCGAGGGGTTGGTGGTCACGCCGACGACGGACTTCTCGTCGACGAGGCGCTGCAGGTCACCGCTGTGGATGAGGTCCCGGGACAGGTCGTCGAGCCAGACGCTGACGCCGGCCTCCGACAGCTTCGCGAGGTTCTCGTTCTGGGTCATGCCCGTTCCTCCTACTTCTCGCCGGTGCGGTCGTGGAGCTTGCCCACGACGTCGCCCCCGGACGCGGGGCCGGCGCCGTCGGCGGCGGCCTGAATGCTCTCGCGGGCAGCTGCGACGACGGCCTCGGCGGTGAGGCCGAACTCGTCGTACAGCTTCTGGAACGACGCGCTGGCGCCGTAGTGGTCGAGGGCCACGATGCGGCCGGCGTCGCCGACGAACTCACGCCACCCCATGGCGATGGCCGCCTCGATGCTGACCCGGGCCTTCACGCTCGGGGGCAGCACCTCGTCGCGGTAGGCCGGGCCCTGCTCGGCGAACCACTCCTGGCACGGGATCGAGACGACCCGGGTGGGCGTGCCGGCGGCCTCGAGCTGCTCGCGCGCGGCCACGGCGATCTGCACCTCGGAGCCGGTGCCCATGAGGATGACCTCGGGGGTGCCGCCGCTGGCCTCGGCCAGCACGTAGGCGCCCTTCGCGGTGCCCTCGGCCGAGCCGAGCTCCCCGCGGTCGAAGACCGGGAGGTTCTGCCGGGACAGCACGATGCCGGCCGGGCGGTCGCTGTGCTCGAGGATGGTGCGCCACGCGACGGCGGTCTCGTTGGCGTCGGCCGGCCGGACGACGTCCAGGCCGATGATCGCGCGGAGCGCCGCGAGGTGCTCGATCGGCTGGTGGGTCGGGCCGTCCTCGCCCAGACCGATGGAGTCGTGGGTCCACACGTAGGTGACCGGCAGCTGCATGAGCGCGGCCAGCCGGACGGCGGGGCGCATGTAGTCGGAGAACGTCAGGAACGTGCCGCCGTACACGCGGGTGCCGCCGTGCAGGGCGATGCCGTTCATGATCGAGCCCATGGCGTGCTCGCGGATGCCGAAGTGCAGGGTGCGGCCGTAGGGGCCGCCGCTCCACATCTTGGTCTGCCGGCTCGGGGGCAGGAAGGAGGGTTCGCCCTCGACCGAGGTGTTGTTGGACTCGGCCAGGTCGGCCGAGCCGCCCCACAGCTCGGGCAGCTCGGGGTAGATGGCGGCCAGCACGGCGCCCGAGGCCTTGCGGGTGGCCATGCCCTTGGGGTCGGCGTCGAAGGTGGGCAGTGCGTCGGCCCAGCCCTCGGGCAGGGTGCGGGTGCGCATGCGGTCGAACAGCGCGGCCTGGTCGGGGTTGGCCGACCGCCAGGCGTCGAAGCCGGACTGCCACTCGGTGCGGGCCGCCTGGCCGCGCCCGATGACCTCGCGGGTGTGCGCGATGACCTCGTCGGCGACCTGGAAGGTCTGGTCGGGGTCGAAGCCGAGGACCTCCTTCGTGGCCGCGACCTCGTCGTCGCCCAGCGCGGAGCCGTGGACGGCGCCGGTGTTCTGCTTGTTCGGCGACGGCCAGCCGATGATCGAGCGGCTCACGATGAGCGAGGGCCGGCTGGTCTCGGCCTTGGCGGCGGCCAGGGCGGCGTCGAGCGCGGCGAGGTCCTCGCTGTCGGCCACGTGCTGCACGTGCCAGCCGTAGGCCTCGTAGCGGGCGGCGACGTCCTCGGTGAAGGCGATCGTCGTGTCGTCCTCGATGGAGATCTTGTTGTCGTCGTAGACCACCACGAGGTTGCCCAGCTGCTGGGTGCCGGCCAGCGAGGAGGCCTCGCCGGAGATGCCCTCCTGCAGGTCGCCGTCGGAGGCGATGGCCCAGATGGTGTGGTCGAAGACGCTGTCGTCACCGGGCGCGGTCCCGGGGTCCCAGATGCCGCGCTCCCGGCGGGCGGCCATGGCCATGCCGACCGCGTTGCCGACGCCCTGGCCCAGCGGGCCGGTGGTGGTCTCGACGCCGGTGGTGTGGCCGACCTCGGGGTGGCCCGGGGTCTTCGAGCCCCAGGTGCGCAACGCCTTCAGGTCGTCGAGCTCGAGGCCGTAGCCGGAGAAGTAGAGCTGGGTGTACAGCGTGAGGGCGGTGTGGCCGGGGGAGAGCACGAAGCGGTCGCGGGCCACCCAGTTCGGGTCGGACGGGTCGTGCTTGATCCACTTCTGGAAGAGCAGGTAGGCCAGCGGGGCCAGGCTCATCGCGGTGCCGGGGTGGCCGTTGCCGACCTTCTGGACGGCGTCCATCGCCAGCACGCGGGCGGTGTCGATGGCCGTGCGGTCGAGCTCGGTGAAGCCCTCGGGCAGCGTCGGGTGCGGCTGCGCGGGCGAGCCGGTGGGGCTGTCCGTGGCGGCCTCGGCCGGCGCTTCGGACGGGGTGCTCTTGTCTGCCATCAGGCGGGTGCTCCCTTGCGGATCAGTCATGGGGTCGGGGCGGTGCCGGGGTTGCTGCCGGTCGTCGCCGTTGCCGACCTGGGCCCTACCCGCCGGGTGCGCACCCTCAACGTGGTCGAACCCTAGTGGTACAGCGCGTTCCTCACGGCGCGGCGGGTCTACAGTGGTGCGGACCCGTGCCCGCCCCGGTCTGAATGGTGTGGATCGACTCGTGACCGCGATCGCCGAACGGCCTGCCGTCGGCCACCGCACCCGGCCTCTGGCCCTGGTCGGCGCCTACGTCTCGCTGACCAAGCCCAAGCTGGTCGAGCTGCTGCTGGTCACCACCCTGCCGGCGATGATGCTGGCCGCCGGTGGCTGGCCCGGCACCGGCCTCGTCGTCGCCACCATGGTGGGCGGCATGCTCGCGGCGGGTGCGGCCAACACGATCAACTGCTGGTACGACCGCGACATCGACCGCATCATGTCGCGCACCCGCGACCGGCCGACGGTGACCGGGGTGATCGCCCCGCGGGCCGCCCTCACCTTCGGCGTCATGCTCGCGTGGATCTCGCTGGTCGTGCTCGGCGTGTTCACCACGCCGCTGGCCACCGCGTTGGCGGCCGTCGCCATGCTGGCGTACTCGGTCTTCTACACGATGGTGCTCAAGCGCCGCACCCACCACAACACGGTGTTCGGCGGCCTTCCGGGCGCCGCCCCGGTGCTCATCGGGTGGGCCGCGGTCACCGGCTCCCTGGCGTGGCCGGCCGTCGTGTTCTTCGGCATCGTCTTCTGCTGGCAGATGCCGCACTTCTGGGCCCTGGCCAGCCGCTACCGCTACGACTACTTCCGGGCCGGCGTCCCGATGCTGTCGGTCGTCGCGGGGCCGGTCAGCGTCGGCAAGCAGTCCGCCGCCTGGGCCTGGGCCACCCTGGCCGTCTCCGCGCTCATGGTCCCGGTGACCCCCCAGCTCGGCTGGATCGCCGGCGTCCCCCTCCTGGCGCTGGGCATCTGGTACGTCGCCGAGTCGCACGCCTGGCTGGGGCGCATCCGCGGCGGCGGCGCCGACCGGCCGATGAAGCTGTTCTCGGTGTCCATCACCTACATGACCCTGCTGAGCATCGCGCTGGTCCTCGACGTCCTGTTCTGAGGTCACCGCGCCTCGTGACCGGCGCTCCGGGCTGGGCGCCGGCGCGTCCCGGCCTCCGGTTGCGGGGTTCTGGCCCTCCGGGACGGCCCGCAGGGGACGGGAACCCCGCCGGGGGCACGGCGGGTGGTCGCGCCCCGGCCGGTACCCCGCCCTCCCGCGCGGGCGTGGGGCGGGTGCGTGTGGAAGCGGGCGACCGACCCGTCGGTGACCGCGTGCACGCGCGGCCAGTGGCCAGTGCGCGAGCACGCGGTTCGCGTGCGGGGGGAGGCGCGCCCGGGAACGCAGCGGCGCCGGACGTGCGCCGCTGCGCGGGGTCAGCGGGTGCTGGCGAGGGCCTCGGCGGGGGGCTGCGCCGCGGCCTCGGTGCGCGGCCCGCGGACCGACCAGCACAGCCGCGCCGTGAACGCGGTGATGAGCACGGCGCCGGCCATGTGCAGCAGCACCAGCACCACGGGCAGGCCGGTGAAGTACTGCACGTAGCCGACCACGCCCTGCGCCAGCTCGACGACCAGCAGGTCGCGGGCGGCCCGGCGGACCCGGCCGGGGGAGTCGGTGGCGTGCAGGGCCACCAGCAGCGCGACGGTCAGCCCGATCAGCAGGAAGACGACGTCGGCGTGCAGCTGGCTGACCAGCTCGGGGTCCAGCCCGGTGCGCCCCGCCTCGGGGTCACCGCTGTGCGGGCCCGAGCCGGTCACGACGGTGCCGAACACCTGGACGGCGGCGACGGTCACGGCGATCCCGGTGACCAGCAGCGCGATGGGCCGGCGCACGAGCAGGCCGCCCACCCCGGGCTCGCGCGAGCGGAGCCACAGCGTGGTGGCGATCGCCACCAGCACCATCGACACCAGGAAGTGCGCGGCGACCGTCCACGGGTTGAGCCCGGTGAGCACGGTCACCCCGCCCAGCAGCGCCTGCGCCGGGATGCCGAGGAAGCTGCCGACGGCCCACTTCCGCAGCTCGCGGCGGGTCGACCGCCACACGACCACCACCGTGGCGATGGCGACGACGGCCAGCACGAAGGTCAGCAGCCGGTTGCCGAACTCGATCAACCCGTGGCCGGCCAGCTCGGCGGTCGGGGTGATCGACCCGTCGGTGCACTCGGGCCAGGTGGGGCAGCCCAGCCCGCTGCCGGTCAGCCGGACCGCACCGCCGGTCACGACGATGAGGCCGTTGGCGACGGCGTTGGCGAGGGCGACGCGGCGGACGACGACGGGGGAGACCGGCACGCCACCCAGGGTAGGTGGCTGCGTGTTCGCCCTGGGCGCACACGGGAAGGACAGGGGTGGCGGGCGCGCTGCACACCACAGCGCAGGGCCCCGGACAGCGACGGCTGACGGCTCCCACCCCCGCGGCGCACGACCCCGGTCGAGACCCGGCCACCGGGTCGGCGCAGGCCGACAACCCTGGAGCGCACTCCGTGACCTCTCCCTTCGACGACTTCTCCTCCTCCTTCTTCGGCAACCGCCGAGGCATGCAGCGGGTCGACCTGACCCAGCTGCTGTCCGACCACGCCCGCGAGACCCTGGTCGCCGCCGCCCAGCAGGCGGCGGGCTGGGGCAGCCGGGACCTCGACGCCCCGCACCTGCTGTGGGCGCTGGCCGGCCAGGAGCCCACCCGCACCCTGCTGGCCCGCGCCGGTGCCGACCCCGACCAGCTGCGCACCGGCCTGGAGGGCTCGCTGCGGGTCGGGGAGCCCTCCGACGGGCCCGTCGTCCTCACCCCCGCGGCCAAGCGCGCGCTGCTCGACGCCCACCAGGTGTCCCGGGCCAGCGGGTCCACCTACATCGGCCCCGAGCACCTGCTCTTCGCGTTGGCGCTCAACGCCGACTCCGTCGCGGGTCGGCAGCTGACCGGCGCGCAGGTGACACCGGAGTCCCTGCAGCGCGCGGCCAGCGGCGCCCCGGCCGAGCAGGCGGCCTCGGACACCCCGACGCTGGACCAGTACGGCCGCGACCTCACCGCGCTGGCCCGCGACGGCAGGATCGACCCGGTCATCGGCCGGGCCGACGAGATCGAGCAGACCATCGAGGTGCTGTCCCGCCGCACCAAGAACAACCCCGTGCTCATCGGCGAGGCCGGCGTCGGCAAGACCGCCGTCGTGGAGGGCATCGCCGCCCAGATCGTGGCCGGCGACGTCCCCGACGTGCTCCGCGGCCGCCGGCTCGTCGAGCTCGACCTCACCGGCCTGGTCGCCGGCACCCGCTACCGCGGCGACTTCGAGGAGCGGCTCGGCAAGGTCCTGGACGAGATCCGGGCGCACTCCGACTCGGTCCTGGTCTTCGTCGACGAGCTGCACACCGTGGTGAACGCCGGCGGGTCGGAGGGCTCGGCCGGTGCGGGCAACATCCTCAAGCCGGCGCTGGCCCGCGGGGAGCTGCACGTCATCGGCGCCACCACGCTGGACGAGTACCGCACCAGCATCGAGAAGGACCCCGCCCTGGAGCGCCGGTTCCAGCCCATCCTGGTGGGCGAGCCCAGCGTGTCCGACACCGTGGAGATCCTGCGCGGCCTGCGCGACCGGTACGAGGCCCACCACCAGGTGCGGTTCACCGACGAGGCGCTGGTCGCCGCGGCGGAGCTGTCCGACCGCTACGTCGCCGACCGGCACCTGCCCGACAAGGCCATCGACCTGGTCGACCAGGCCGGCGCCCGGGTGCGGCTGCGGGTGCGCCGTCCGACCACCGACCTGCGGTCGCTGGAGCAGGAGGTCGAGCGGCTGGGCCGGGAGAAGGACCAGGCCGTGGCCGCCGAGCAGTACGAGCGCGCCTCCGGCCTGCGCGACGAGCTGGCCGCCGCGCAGCAGCGGTTGACCACGGCCCGCTCCGGCGGCGAGTCCGGCGTCCCCGAGGTCGGCGTCGCCGAGGTCGCCGAGGTGGTCTCCCGGTCCACGGGCATCCCGGTGGCCCAGCTGACCGAGGAGGAGCGGGACCGGCTGCTGCGGCTGGAGGAGGTGCTGCACGCCCGCGTCGTCGGCCAGGACGAGGCCGTCGACGTCGTCGCGGAGGCGGTGCGCCGGTCGCGCGCCGGGCTGGGCGACCCGGACCGGCCGATCGGCAGCTTCCTGTTCCTCGGCCCGACCGGCGTCGGCAAGACCGAGCTGGCCCGGGCGCTCGCCGAGGCCCTGTTCGGCGACCAGGAGAAGATGGTCCGGCTGGACATGGGCGAGTTCTCCGAGCGGCACACCGTCAGCCGGCTGGTCGGCTCGCCCCCCGGGTACGTGGGCTACGAGGACGCCGGCCAGCTCACCGAGGCGGTGCGTCGCAACCCCTACTCGGTGGTGCTGCTCGACGAGGTCGAGAAGGCGCACCCGGACGTGTTCAACACGCTGCTGCAGCTGCTGGACGACGGTCGCCTGACCGACTCGCAGGGCCGCACGGTCTCCTTCACCAACACCGTCGTGGTGATGACCTCCAACCTGGGTTCGGAGGCCATCGTCAACGCCGCGCACGGCCCGCTGGGCTTCACCTCGGGCGCCGACGACGGCGGTCGCGACGTCCGGGACGCCGTCCTGCGCCGGCTGCGGGAGGCCTTCCGGCCGGAGTTCCTGAACCGGGTCGACGAGATCGTGGTCTTCCGGCAGCTGGAGGCCGCCCAGCTGGCCCGCATCACCGACCTGCTGCTGGACGAGACCCGTCGTCGGCTGGCCGCCCAGGACATCGAGGTCGCGTTCGACGAGGAGGCGGTGGCCTGGCTCGCCGAGCGGGGCCACGAGCCGGCCTACGGGGCGCGTCCGTTGCGTCGCGCCATCCAGCGCCAGGTGGACAACCCGGTCTCCCGCATGGTGCTGGCCGGTGAGCTGCACCGCGGTCAGCGGTTGCGGGTGGGGGTCGTCGACGGGGCGCTGGACTTCGCGGTCGACCACCCGGCGGCCGTCTGACCTGGCACGGGGTGCCACGGGGGGTGCCGGCGGCGGCCGGCACCCCCCGTGGGCTGGGCGTTCGGGTTAGGTCGTCCTTGCTTGCGACGTCCGGGAAATAGCGCACACTCGTGTTGTGGAATCCAACGCGGTGTCGTCCGCCCGGCCGTCGGCGACCCCCGACGACGGGCGCACGCGGGACCGTGTCACCGGCCTGCTGCTCGAGCACGGCGCCCAGACCGCCACCGAGCTCGCCGGCCGCCTGGGCGTCTCCCCGGCCGCCGTCCGCCGGCACCTGGACTCCCTCGTCGCCGAGGGCCGCGCCGCCGAGCGGGCCCTGCCCGGCTCGGTTCGCGGCCGGGGCCGCCCGGCCCGGCACTTCGTGCTCACCGACGCCGGCCGCGCGGGCTTCCCGCACGCCTACGACGACCTGGCCCTCACCGCGCTGCGGTTCGTCGCCGCGCACGGCGGCGCCGACGCCGTCCGCGACGTCGCCGAGCAGCAGCTGGCCGGGCTGGAGGAGCGCTGCTCCACCGCCGTCGCGCGGGCCGCCACCACCTCGAGCGCCCCCGTCGACCGGGCGCAGGTGCTCGCCGAGGCGCTGACGGCCGAGGGCTACGCTGCCTCGGCCTCGGCGATCTCCAGCGGCGGGCAGCTGTGCCAGCACCACTGCCCGGTGGCGCACGTCGCGGCCGAGTTCCCGCAGCTGTGCGAGGCCGAGACCGCGGTGATCGGCCGGCTGGTCGGCACGCACGTGCAGCGGCTGGCCACCATCGCCCACGGCGACGGCATCTGCACCACCCACATCCCCGGGAACACCAGCCGGGGCCCACGCCCTTCACCCATCGAGCGGGCGGCGCCAGCACGGCACGGCGCACGCCCCGCACCGAGCCCCACCCCCCAGTCAGCCCGGGAGAGGACGCCCGCATGACCACCACCCAGCAGCCCACCACGCCGCTGACCCAGGACGAGCAGATCGACCAGCTCGGCCGCTACCAGTACGGCTGGGCCGACGCCGACACCGCCGGCGCCTCGGCCAAGCGCGGGCTGAACGAGGACGTCGTCCGCGACATCTCCGCGCGCAAGAACGAGCCCGAGTGGATGCTCGAGCGTCGGCTGAAGGCGCTCAAGCTCTTCGGCAAGAAGCCCATGCCCGACTGGGGCTCGGACCTCTCCGGCATCGACTTCCAGAACATCAAGTACTTCGTGCGCTCCACCGAGGCCCAGGCGGCCAGCTGGGACGAGCTGCCCGAGGACATCAAGAACACCTACGACAAGCTGGGCATCCCCGAGGCCGAGAAGCAGCGGCTGATCGCCGGGGTGGCCGCGCAGTACGAGTCCGAGGTCGTCTACCACAAGATCCGCGAGGACCTCGAGGAGCAGGGCGTCCTGTTCCTGGACACCGACACCGCGCTGCGCGAGCACGAGGACCTCTTCCGCGAGTACTTCGGCTCGGTCATCCCGTCCGGCGACAACAAGTTCGCCGCGCTGAACACGGCCGTGTGGTCGGGTGGCTCCTTCATCTACGTGCCGCCGGGCGTGCACGTCGAGATCCCGCTGCAGGCCTACTTCCGGATCAACACCGAGAACATGGGTCAGTTCGAGCGCACCCTGATGGTCATCGACGAGGGCGCCTACGTGCACTACGTCGAGGGCTGCACCGCCCCGATCTACAAGAGCGACTCGCTGCACTCGGCGGTCGTCGAGATCGTCGTGAAGAAGAACGCGCGCTGCCGGTACACGACCATCCAGAACTGGTCGAACAACGTCTACAACCTGGTCACCAAGCGGGCCGTGGCCCACGAGGGCGCGACCATGGAGTGGGTCGACGGCAACATCGGCTCCAAGGTGACGATGAAGTACCCGGCCGTCTGGATGACCGGCGAGCACGCCAAGGGCGAGGTCATGAGCATCGCCTTCGCCGGCGAGGGCCAGCACCAGGACGCCGGCGCCAAGATGGTGCACGCCGCCCCGCACACCTCCTCGACCATCGTGAGCAAGTCCGTCGCCCGGGGCGGTGGCCGCACCTCCTACCGCGGTCTCGTGCAGATCGACGAGGGCGCCCACGGGTCGAGGTCGACGGTGAAGTGCGACGCGCTGCTGGTCGACACCATCAGCCGCTCGGACACCTACCCCTACGTCGACGTCCGCGAGGACGACGTCGCCATGGGCCACGAGGCCACGGTCTCCCGGGTCAGCGAGGACCAGCTCTTCTACCTGATGAGCCGCGGTCTGTCCGAGGACGAGGCGATGGCGATGGTCGTGCGCGGCTTCGTCGAGCCGATCGCCCGCGAGCTGCCCATGGAGTACGCCCTCGAGCTGAACCGCCTGATCGAGCTGCAGATGGAAGGTGCCGTCGGCTGATGACCGACTCCAACACGACCCCGACCGAGCCGGCCACCGTCGCCGGGCCGGCCGAGTCCGCCGCGCTGGCCAGCGAGCTTTTCGCCGACGGCGTCGGCGCGCAGGCCGGCCCGCCGACCACGCCCGCCGCGGGCACCGGCGGCCCGGCCGGTGCGCACAGCCACGGCGGGCCCGCGCCCACCGGGTCGCCGGCCGAGCGGTTCACCTCCACCGACCCCGACGACTTCCCGGTCGTCACCGGCCGCGAGGAGGAATGGCGCTTCACCCCCATGAAGCGGGTCCGCCCGCTGCTGGAGGGGGCGGCCTCCGACGCCCGGCTCTCGGTCGAGACCGACCTGCCCGACGGCGTCGAGCTCACCACCGTCGGCGCCGACGACCCCCTGCTCGCGGGCCTGCCCCAGCCGGTCGACCGCCTGGCGGCGCTCACCCGGGTCAACGCCGGCGGCGCCACCGTCGTGCGCGTCCCGGCCGAGGCCCAGCTCGACCGCCCGGTCACCCTGTCGCTGCGCGGCACGGGGGCCGACGACGTCGTGTGGGGCATGACCGTCGTCGAGGTCGGGGCGAACGCCGCGGCCACCGTCGTCCTCGACCACTCCGGCGAGGCCACCTACTCCGGCGGGGTGGCCGTGGTCGTCGGCGACGGCGCCCAGGTCGAGCTGGTCAGCGTGCAGGACTGGGCACCCGGCGCGGTGCACGGCGGGCAGTACGACGCCGTCGTCGGCCGCGACGCCACCTACACCCAGGTCGTGGTGACCCTGGGCGGTGACCTCGTGCGCCTGGTCAGCAACGTCGACTACACGAGCACCGGCGGCACCGCCGACCTCTCCGGCGTGTACTTCGCCGACGAGACCCAGCACCAGGAGCACCGGCTCTGGGTCGACCACTCGACGCCCAACTGCGTCAGCAACGTCGTCTACAAGGGCGCGCTGCAGGGCGAGGAGGCGCACACGGTGTGGGTCGGCGACGTCCGCATCCGCCCGGCCGCCACCGGGACCGAGACCTACGAGCTCAACCGCAACCTGGTGCTCACCGACGGCGCCCGCGCCGACTCGGTGCCCAACCTCGAGATCGAGACCGGCGAGATCGTCAGCGCCGGCCACGCCAGCGCCACCGGGCGGTTCGACGACGAGCAGCTGTTCTACCTCTGCTCGCGCGGGATCGACGCCGAGACCGCTCGACGCCTCGTGGTGCGCGGGTTCTTCGCCGACGTGGTGGAGAAGATCGGTGTCCCGGCGCTGGCCGACCGGCTCATGGGCTCGATCGAGCAGCGCCTCGGTGCGCTGCCCGGCCTCGAGGAGCAGGAGCACCCCGAGTCGGAGCTGCAGCCGGCATGAGCTTCCAGCGGGCCTGCGCGCTGAGCGAGGTGGGCGAGGGCGAGGCCGTCCCGGTCGTCGTCGGCGGGGTCGAGCTCGTGCTCGCCCGGCACGACGGCGAGGTCTACGCCCTCACCGACCTGTGCTCGCACCAGGACTACCCGCTGAGCGACGGGGGCGAGGTCGAGATGGTCGACGGCGTCCCCACCATCGAGTGCACCTGGCACGGGTCGTGCTTCGACCTGCGCACGGGTGAGCCCACCAACCTGCCGGCCAACAAGCCGGTCACCACCCACCCGGTCCGCGTGGAGGGTGACGACGTCCTCGTCGACACCGCCGCGGCCGAGAACTGAGAGAGGCACCACCAGATGACCGAGAGCACCGGCAGCGTGCTGGAGATCCGCGACCTGCACGTCACCGTGGGCGAGGGCGCCGAGGCCAAGGAGATCCTCCGCGGCGTCGACCTCACCATCCGCAGCGGCGAGACCCACGCGATCATGGGGCCCAACGGCTCGGGCAAGTCGACGCTGGCCTACTCCATCGCCGGGCACCCCAAGTACACGATCACCGGCGGCACGGTCACCCTCGACGGCGAGGACGTGCTGGAGATGAGCGTCGACGAGCGCGCCCGCGCCGGCCTGTTCCTGGCCATGCAGTACCCGGTCGAGGTCCCCGGCGTCTCGGTGTCGAACTTCCTGCGCACCGCCAAGACCGCCGTCTCGGGCGAGGCCCCGAAGCTGCGCACCTGGGTCAAGGACGTGCGCACCGAGATGGAGGCCCTGGAGATGGACTCGGCCTTCGCCGAGCGCAACGTCAACGAGGGCTTCTCCGGCGGTGAGAAGAAGCGCCACGAGATCCTGCAGATGGGCCTGCTCAAGCCGAAGATCGCGATCCTGGACGAGACCGACTCGGGCCTGGACGTCGACGCCCTGCGCGTGGTCTCCGAGGGCGTCAACCGGGCCAAGGCCGGCAACGACGTCGGCGTCCTGCTCATCACGCACTACACCCGCATCCTGCGCTACATCGAGCCCGACTTCGTCCACGTCTTCGTGGCCGGCCGGGTCGTCGAGGAGGGCGGCAAGGAGCTGGCCGACAAGCTGGAGAACGAGGGCTACGCCGCGTACCTGAAGGGCACCGAGGCCGCATGACCGCGACCGCCTCGCGCTCCGGGACGGAGCGCGCACCGCTCCCGCTGGACGTCGAGGCGGTGCGGGCCGACTTCCCAATCCTGGGCCGCACGGTCCGGGACGGGAAGCGGCTGGTCTACCTCGACTCCGGCGCCACCTCGCAGAAGCCCCGCCAGGTGCTCGACGCCGAGCGCTGGTTCTACGAGAACGTCAACGCCGCCCCCCACCGCGGCGCGCACGCCCTCGCCGAGGAGGCCACCGAGGCCTACGAGGCGGCCCGGGCGACGATTGCCTCGTTCATCGGCGGGCAGCCCGATGAGGTCGTGCTCACCCGGAACTCCACCGAGTCGATCAACCTCGTCGCCTACGCGATGAGCAACGCCGCCACGGCCAAGGAGCCCGAGTTCCGCCGGTACGCGGTCGGGCAGGGCGACGAGGTCGTGGTGACCGAGATGGAGCACCACGCCAACCTCGTGCCCTGGCAGCAGCTGTGCGAGCGCACCGGGGCCACGCTCCGGTGGATCGGGCTGACCGACGACGGCCGGTTGGACCTCTCCGACCTGGACACGGTGGTCAACGAGCGCACCAAGCTGGTCACCGTCACCCAGCAGTCGAACATCCTCGGCACCATGCCCCCGCTGGAGCCGATCATCGCCCGTGCCCGCGAGGTCGGGGCGCTGGTGATGGTCGACGGCGCGCAGTCGGTGCCGCACCAGCCGGTCGACGTGTCCACCCTGGGCGCGGACTTCCTGGTGTTCTCCGGGCACAAGATGCTCGGGCCCACCGGCGTCGGCGTGCTGTGGGGTCGTTCGGAGGTGCTGGCGGCGCTGCCGCCCTTCCTCACCGGCGGCTCGATGATCGAGGTCGTGCGCATGGAGGGCAGCACCTTCGCCCCGCCGCCGCAGCGGTTCGAGGCCGGGGTGCCGATGACCGCGCAGGTGGTCGGCCTGGCCGCGGCCTGCGACTACCTCACCGGGCTGGGCATGGAGAACGTGCTGGCCCACGAGGAGGCGCTGACCGCCTACGCCCTGGCGCAGCTGCAGGCCATCCCCGGCGTCACGGTCATCGGCCCGGTCGACACGGTGGCCCGCGGTGGCGCGATCAGCTTCACGGTCGAGGGCATCCACCCGCACGACGTCGGCCAGGTGCTCGACGACCAGGGCATCGCCGTCCGGGTCGGGCACCACTGCGCGTGGCCGGTCGTGCGCCGGTACGGCGTGCCGGCCACCACCCGGGCCACGTTCTACGTGCACACCGGCTACGACGACGTCGACGCGCTGGTCGAGGGCGTGCGGCATGCCCAGCGCTTCTTCGGTGTTGACGTGCCTGAGGAGGCCCGATGAAGCTGCAGGACATGTACCAGGAGATCATCCTGGACCACTACCGCAACCCGCACGGCCGCGGTCTGCGCGAGCCGTTCGACGCCGAGGTGCACCACGTCAACCCCACGTGCGGGGACGAGGTGACCCTGCGGGTGAAGGTCGACGGCGACACGCTCACCGACGTCTCGTACGAGGGCATGGGCTGCTCGATCAGCCAGGCGTCGGTGTCGGCGATGTACGACCTGGTGGTCGAGAAGAGCGTGCAGGACGCCCTGGCCACCGGCGACGACTTCATGAAGCTCATGCAGGCCAAGGGCGACCAGGCGGTCGCCGACGAGCTCGAGGACACCCTGGAGGACGCCGTCGCGTTCGCCGGTGTGTCCAAGTACCCCGCGCGCATCAAGTGCGCGCTGATGAGCTGGATGGCCCTCAAGGACGCCAGCGCCCGAGCCTGGGGAGGACCCGCAGCATGACCGAGAGCACCCCGACCACCGAGGCCCCGGCGGCCCCGGCGGCTTCTGCCGCGCCCGTCATCAAGGCCGACCTCGAGGAGCTCGAGGAGGCCATGCGCGACGTCGTCGACCCCGAGCTGGGTGTCAACGTCGTCGACCTGGGCCTGGTCTACGGGCTGGACGTCGACGAGAACAACATCGCCGTCATCGACATGACCCTGACCTCGGCGGCCTGCCCGTTGACCGACGTCATCGAGGACCAGGCCCGCCAGGCGCTCACCGGCGGCCCCGGCCCCGGCCTGGTCGACGACATCCGGATCAACTGGGTCTGGATGCCGCCGTGGGGCCCGGACAAGATCACCGACGACGGCCGCGAGCAGCTCCGCGCGCTCGGCTTCCGGGTCTGAACGAGCTCCTCGACCGGCTGGTGCGGAGCGACGACCCGCCGGCTGACGGAAGCGTGACGGTACGGCCCGCGCCCCTCGGGGCGCGGGCCGTCGTCGTGGGCGGCACCGCTTGAACCTGGGTCGGCGCCGACGTCGACCCGGGGTGGGTGCAGGCGTGGATCGCCGCCGCCCCGGACCCGATCGCGGCGCCGCTGTCGGCGCGGTTCCTGACCGCCCTGGCCGACGAGACCGGGGTCGAACCGGGCGTGGTGGACGCCGTGCTGGTCGCACCCGCCGCCCCGGTGGCCCCGGCCATCCCGTTGCAGCCACTGCACCGACCCGGCCACCTGCGGGTGCAGCGGGCGCACCGGCACCGCACCGACGTGCAGGTGCTCGGCACCCCTGGCGGCGCCGCGGTGCTCTCGCTCGGCCGCGGGCTGTGCGGCCGGTGGGAGGTCAGCATCGAGGTCGACCCGGCCGCCCGGGGCCGCGGTCTCGGCACCGCGCTCGCCGCAGCCGCCCCGGCTCTGGTCGACGGGCCGCTGTGGGCCCAGGTGGCCCCGGCCAACACGGCCTCGATGCGCAGCTTCCTCGCTGCCGGCTACCGCGTGGTGTGCGCCGAGAGCCTCTTCGGCTCCTGACACCGGCCCCTGACGAGCCGTCCGACCCTGCGTGACCACGCCCTGGCCGTCCGTGCGGTTGGTGGCCGAGGGTGCCCTGCGCGACCCGGGTGGCGCCTTCCCGCAGGGGTGGTGCCGAACCGGTCAGCGCAGGGTGCGCACCAGGGCGGGCACGGGCTCGCCGCGGCGGCGTTGGCGCTCGCGCACGGCACCGGCGCCGACCAGGGCCGCACCGACCAGGAGCAGGGCCACCACCCACGGCGTCGGGGCGTCGTCGAGCAGCCAACCCGCCGTCACGCCGACCACCCCGACCAGGCCCAGCACGAACGGGGCGCGCACGGCCCAGCCGAGGCCGGCCAGCACCATCACCAGCGAGACCACAAGCACGGTCACCTGCCGGGCCGGGGTGGGGTCGACGACGGTCAGCAGCACCGACGGCAGCAGGGCCACGGCCAGCCCGGGACCCCAGGTGCGCGGCGACGGGCCGTGCGGCAGCGACCGCCACCGACCGGCCAGCAGCACGACCCCCGCGGGCACGGTCACCGCCTCCCAGGCCGACCAGCCCGCCAGCGCGGCACCGATCGCGCAGGCGGCGACGACCGCCAGGCCGCCGAGGGTGCGGGTGCCGCGCCCGCGCACCTCGACCTCGTCGTCGGGCACCCCGGGCAGGCGGGTGCCGCGGGTGACGTCGCCGTGCCCCATGAGCGCCAGTCCCAGCACCGCCAGCAGCGCTGCGGTGACCCCGTAGGAGCCGGACGACGCCGCCGTCGCGACGCCCAGCAACCCGACCACGGTGCCGGTGCCGGCGGCCGAGGTGGCCGCCCGCTCGTCGGGGGAGTCGGCCGGGTCTTCCAGTGACTGCACCGGCTCGTCGACCCGGGTCGGTGCCGGCCGGCGTCCGGTGTCGGCGGCCGAGAACGCGTAGCGGACGTCGTCCACGGGTCCGCGGGGGGCCGACGTGGCCCGTCCGGTGCGCGCCCGCACCCAGGCGCGCACCCGCGCCCCGGCCCGCCGGGGCAGCACGACGGCGAGGACGACGGCCTCGGCCAGCGCCGTCACCGCCACCACGACCAGGGCCGCGCCGATGCCGGCGCCGGTCAGCGGCCCCTCCCCGGTGAGCGTGACCACCGCCAGCGCCAGCGCCCCGACGGCTACCGGGACGGTCGAGGGACGGGTCTCGCGGTCGCGCACCGACAGCAGGACGGCGGCCGCGGCGGTGGTGACGAGCAGGAAACCGAGGTCCCCCCAGCGCCCGGCCCACCCGGTGCCCAGGGCGGCCAGCAGGGTCAGCGTGCCTGCGGCGGCGAGCCCGGCGTCGCGCGGCACCCAGGCCGGGCCGCGGGAGGCGGCGACCGCGACCACGGCGGCCAGCAGCAGCCCGAGGAAGCCCGAGCCGAGCACCCAGTCGGGCCCGGCGGCCGAGGCCGCACCGGCGAGCACCGACCCGGCGGTGAACCCGGCCAGCACCGGCACGGCGGCACCGGCCACCGGCAGCTCGGGCACACGGCGCGCGGTCGTGAGTAGCAGGCCGAGGGCCGCGCCGACACCGAGCACCGCCGTGAGGGGGGCGCCGTCGCCGGCCCACGCGGCCCGTTCGACGCCCCACACGCCGGCGGCCCACCACGGCACGCTGCCCAGCAGGCCGGCGTGGCTGAGCACCCCGTGACGGGCGCCGTCGCCGAACCAGGCGAGGGCCAACCCCACCAGCGACGTGCCCAGGAGCGCTCCTGCGGTCAGCACCGCCGGCAGGTCGGTGCCCACCAGCACCGCGACCACCGTCGCCTGTCCCGCCAGCCAGGAGGCCACCGGCCAGGCGCGCAGCTGCGGCGCCACCAGGTACAGCGCCGCCGTGGCGAACGTGACGAACGCGCTGAGGGTGCCGGCGGCCAGGGCGGGGACCGGGGCGGTGAGCGCGCCGACCACCACGAGGGTGCCCGCTGCAGCGACAGCGCCCAGCGCGAGCGCCTCGCCCGCCGTCCGGCCGCCGGTGTGGCCCGCGAGCACGGCGAGGGCCGCGGCGACGACGAGCAGGACGCTGACCGCCACCACGCCGGCCGGGGTGCCCACGGTGAAGGTGGACAGCGTGGCCCCCAGCACGGCGACCATCCCGGCACCCACGAGCAGCTGCTGCGGGGTGACCCGGTCGGGGAGCGCGACCGGGCGCACCCGCGGCGGGTAGGAGCCGAGCGCCGGGGGGTAGGCCTCGGGGTCGGCCGGCCGGGGGCGCACCTGCATCCCGCCACGGTAGGGGAGGTGAGCCGGGCCGGCGCACCCGTCGCTGGTCCGCAGTCGCGGTCGGTGGCACGCGCCGACCCGCCGAGTGAACCGCCTCAGCTGTGCAGGCGAGGGTGCGATCTGGCTGCATCGGTTCTGATGCACGTATGATGCTGTCCGTGCGCACCACCGTCGACCTGCCTCCGGCAGCCCATCGCCGGGCGAGCGAGATCGCCGCGCGCGAGGGTCGTTCGCTGTCCTCCGTCGTCGCCGAGCTGACCGTGCGGGGCCTGGCCCTGCGCGATGAGCCGCTCCGTGTCTCGACGGACGTGCGGTCCGGATTCCCGGTCATCTCGCTGGGCCATCCGGTCTCGGCCGAGGACGTCGCCGCCGCGCTCGAGGAGTGACCGTCGTCCTGCTCGATGCGAGCGTCCTGATCGCACTGGTGGTCGCCGACCACGAGCACCACGACGCGGCGTCGTCGTGGGTGGAGGCTCATCGCGACGTGGCCGTCTGCCCGATCACGGAAGGCGCCCTGGTGCGCTTCCTGGTCCGGGTCGGTGTCCCGGGGGCGGACGCGCGGTCCGCGGTCGCGCAGGTGGCTGCTCGACCGGGGACCGAGTTCTGGCCCGACGCGGTGTCCTACGCCGACGTGTCGCTCGACCACGTGCTCGGCCACGGCCAGGTGACCGACGCCTACCTGGCCGGCCTCGCCCGGGCCCGGGGGGCTCGGCTGGCCACGTTGGACGCCGGTCTGGCCGCGGCGGCCGCCGACGTGGCTGTGCTGATCCCGCGCTGACCGACAGGCCTGCTCCCCGTCGACTGTGCAGTTGCGGTCGACGGCGCGCGGCAACCCGCTGGTGTGGGTGACCGCAACTGCACAGTCGGGCCCGTGGCTGCGGGCCGGTCAGCTCATCTGCCCGACCCAGGCGACGGCCTCTCGGGCCTGCTGGCGGCGACGTTCGTAGGTGGCGCCGACCACCAGGAGGAGCAGGCCGGCGGCGCCCAGCGGGACCCAGCTGTCCAGCCGCGACACCACGGGGGCGAGCTCGACGGTGCCGAGGACGGCGAGGGCCCCGGCGCCGACCAGGAACGGCGCCTGCCGGTGGGTCAGCGCCCCGGCCACCACCGCGACGACGCCGGCGGCGAGCACCAGCACGACCCGGAGCGGGCCGTCGTCGGCCACCGCGGCGAGCCCCGAGGGGGCGAAGCCGACCAGCAGCCCGGGGCCCCAGCCGGCCCACGAGGGTCCGCGCAGCAGCCGGGGGCCAGCCGCGGCGAGCAACGCGGCGGCCAACGGCAGGCTGTAGGCCTCCGGTGTGGTGATCGCCGCCCCGGCCAGGGCGGTCCAGCCGGCCAGCACGAGGTCGGCCAGCGCCGTCCAGCGCACGACGGTGCGCCCGCTGACCAGCCCGTACGCGAGCCCGGCCGCGCCGACCACCCCCAGCTGAGCGCCCACCTGACCCCACGCGCCGATCGAGGCCCCGGTGCCGGCCGCGGCCAGGGCGAGCCCCGGCGCGGTGAGCGCCGCGGCCCACTCCTCCGGCTGGCCGTGGCGCAGGGTCGCCAGGCCGAGCGCCAGCGCGGCGAGGGCGGCCAGCAGCAGGCCGGCGGTCGTGGCCGGCAGGACGTCCCCGGCCCGTGCGCACAGCGTGGCCAGCCCCGGCAGCGCGAGCACGGCCGCGGTCGCGGTCGACCGGGCGGGGGCGACCAGGACGGCGGTGAGCGCGGCCGGCGCGACCCCGGCGAGGAGGACCAGGGCCACGGCGGCCGGACGGTCGGTCACCACCAGCTCGCCGAGGCCGGCCAGCAGCAGCACCGCACCGGCCCCGCCGGCGAGCTCCCGCTGCAGCGGGCTGCGGCGGACGAGCACCAGTGTGGTTGCCAGCACGACACCGGTCAGACCCAGCACCGGACCGCCGACCGGGCCGCTGCGCAGCACCAGCCCCGCCACCGCCAGCGACGGGGCGGCGGCCAGCACCCCGGCGACGAACCGGAACGGCACCTCGAGGCCGCGGCCGGCCCACCGCACCACGACGACGACGGCGCCCGCGGCGCCGACGACGAGCAGGGCGGTGGCGGCCACGCCGTCCGGGACCCCGCCCACCCAGGCGAGCTCGGTGCCCCGCAGGACGGCGAGGGCGGCGGCGGTGCCGGCGAGCACGCGGGCGACCTCCCCGGTCCAGCGGGGGAGCCGGCCGGCGACCGCGACGTCCGCAGCGCCGATCACCAGCAGCGCGGCCACGGTCGACGCACCGCCGCCCAGGTACCCGGACAGCAGGGGCAGCACCGGCTGCGCGGCCAGCAGTGCGGCGGCCGGCCAGACGAGGGTGGTGGGCGTGGTGCGGGCCAGCCCGGCGGTGAGGACGGCGACCAGGGCCGTGGCGAGCGCCCCGTAGAGCAGGCCGTCCACGGCGTCCAGGCCGAGCAGCCCGAGCGCGCGGGCGGCGCAGACGTCGATGAGCAGCAGCGCCGTGGCGGTGGCCGCCAGGCCCTCCTCGGTCGCGCGCAGGCCCCGGCGGGCCGCCCACCCGGAGCCGGCGGCGGCCGCGGCGGTGGCGGTGCCCATCACGGCGGCCTGGAAGCCGATGCCGAACCGGGTCCAGGCGACCGCGACCAGGACCAGCGCGGCGGCCACCACCAGCAACGAGCCCAGGCCGACCAGGACCTGCTGCGGGCTGATCCGTCGACGCACCGACCGCGGGTCCTGCGCCGCCAGACCCGGCACGGGCGGGCCCTGCACGGGCGGCACAGGGGGCCGCGGGCCCGGCCCGGGCGGCGGGGGAGGCGCCCAGCTGTGCACGACCGGCGCAGGGACCGGGGACGGCGCGACGGCCGGGGCAGGCGCGGGGACCGGGGCCGTGGCGTGGGTGCGCAGCGTGGCCAGCAGGGCGTCGCGGTCGCGGCTCAGCTCGGTCAGGGTGACCCCGATCCGTCCGACGACCATCCCGGCGTGCGCCGCGGCCGGTAGGCCGCAGGTGCGGCACGGGGCACCGGGGTGGGCCGGGTGGGTGGGGCCGCCCGGGACGGCGTCGGCCACCGGGGTCGAGCAGACCGGGCAGCGGAGCACCCAGGGGGCGGTCGGAGCAGTCATGCCTCCGAGGGTGGGCGCTCCGCACCGCCCTGCCCTCCAGTGCACTACCCGGGCCGGCCTGCGTAGTGCTACCCACGTCACCGGCCATGCGCTCGGAACCGGGCTGTTCCGCCGGTACCCTGGACACAGTGATCACCACCACCGGCCTGGAGCTGCGCGCGGGCGCCCGCATCCTCATCAGCGACGCCGACCTGCGCGTCCAGCCCGGTGACCGCATCGGCCTGGTGGGCCGCAACGGGGCCGGCAAGACCACCACGCTGACCACGCTGGCCGGCGAGCGCGTGCCGCACGCCGGCAAGGTCGAGCAGGTCGGTGAGCTGGGCTACCTGCCCCAGGACCCGCGCAGCGGCGACCTCTCGATCACCGCCAGCGACCGGGTGCTCTCCGGCCGCGGCCTCGACGAGCTCAAGGCCAAGCTGACCAAGGCCCAGATCGCCATGGCCGAGCCCGCCGACGACGCCGAGCGGGACCGGGCCGTGCGCCGCTACGGTCGCCTGGAGGACCAGTTCGCCGCCATGGGCGGGTACGCGGCCGAGTCCGACGCCGCCCGCATCTGCACCAACCTGGGCCTGCCCGACCGGGTGCTCGCCCAGCCGTTGAGCACGCTGTCCGGTGGCCAGCGCCGCCGCGTCGAGCTGGCCCGCATCCTGTTCTCCGACGCCGAGACGCTGCTGCTCGACGAGCCCACCAACCACCTCGACGCCGATTCCATCGCCTGGCTGAAGGGGTTCCTGGCCACCCACAAGAGCGGTCTGGTGGTCATCAGCCACGACGTCGAGCTGCTGGCCGCCGTCGTCAACAAGGTGTGGCACCTCGACGCCAACCGGGCCACCGTCGACGTCTACAACCTGGGCTGGAAGCGGTACCTGGAGGCGCGCGAGACCGACGAGCGTCGCCGGCGCAGCGAGCGGGCCAACGCCGAGAAGAAGATCGGCGCCCTCACCGCGCAGGCCGACAAGATGCGCGCCAAGGCCACCAAGGCCAAGGCTGCGCAGTCGATGGACAAGCGGGCCGCCCGCCTGGCGGCGGGCCTGGAGCAGGTCCGGGTGGCCGACCGCGTGGCCAAGCTGCGCTTCCCGACCCCCGCGCCCTGCGGCAAGACCCCGCTGACGGCCGAGCGGTTGAGCAAGAGCTACGGCTCGCTGGAGATCTTCACCGGCGTCGACCTGGCCATCGACCGCGGCACCCGGGTCGTCGTCCTCGGGCTCAACGGTGCGGGCAAGACCACCCTGCTGCGCATGCTGGCCGGCACCGAGACCCCCGACACCGGCGAGGTGAAGGCCGGCCACGGTCTCCGGCTGGGCTACTACGCCCAGGAGCACGAGACCCTGGACATGGACCGCTCGCTGCTGGAGGTCATGCGGGCCGCCGCGCCCGACCAGACCGACACCGAGCTGCGCCGCATCCTCGGCGCGTTCCTGTTCTCCGGCGAGGCGGTCGACCAGCGGGCCGGCACCCTCTCGGGCGGGGAGAAGACCCGGCTGGCCATGGCCGCCCTGGTGTGCTCGGCGGCGAACGTGCTGCTGCTCGACGAGCCGACCAACAACCTCGACCCGGCGAGCCGCGAGCAGGTGCTCGACGCGCTGCGCACCTACCAGGGGGCCATCGTGCTGGTCACCCACGACGAGGGCGCGGTCACCGCGCTCGACCCCGACAAGGTCATCCTGCTGCCCGACGGCACCGAGGACACCTGGTCGGCCGACTTCGCCGAGCTCGTCGAGCTGGCCTGACAGGACCCGATCGCCCCCCACGAGACGCTCCGCGCCCCGCGGGTCCCTGCGACCGGGCCGTTCCAGCGGGCGGCGGTCGCGCGGCTGGGTGATCATTCGGTGCGAGGCCGACGTCAGCGGGACGACGGTCCGGGTTACCAGTGGGGGACCTCGGTCGCGCGCCGGGGTGGACGCTGGCACGACAGGGGAGTCATGGCCGACTCGAACGCAGCGAACGCCTCGGAGACGGGGAACGGCACCGACCTGAGCAAGGGCAAGCGGATCACCGGCGACAGCCGCAACTCCCTGGCCGAGGACCTCCGCAAGCGCTACGACGCCGGTGAGAGCATCCGGCTGCTGGCCGCCTCCACCGGCCGTTCGTACGGCTTCGTGCACCGGCTGCTCAGCGAGTCGGGCGCCACGCTGCGCAGTCGCGGCGGGGCCAACCGGCCGAGCACGCCCGACCCGAAGAAGTGAGCGGCGACCCGGCGCGCGGCTGGGTCACCACCTCGCAGGAGGGCCCGGTCCTCACCGTCACCCTCGACCGGGCCGACCAGCTCAACGCGCAGGTGCCGGCGACCTGGACCACCCTCGCCGAGGTCGGCGCCGCGCTGCCCGACGACGTCCGGGTCGTGGTCGTCCGCGGCGCGGGTCGGGCCTTCTCCGCCGGGCTGGACCGGTCGCTGTTCTCCGCCGACCCGTCGCTGCCCGGTGGGTTGGGGGAGCTGGTCGGCCTGGGCTCCGCGGGGGCGCAGGAGCGCATCCGCGGCTACCAGGCCGGCTTCCGGTGGTTGCGCCGGCCCGGCATCGTGTCGGTGGCCGTCGTGCAGGGGCACGCCATCGGTGCCGGCGCCCAGCTCGCGTTGGCCTGCGACCTGCGGGTGTGCGCCGAGGAGGCCACCTTCGCGCTGCCCGAGGCCGTGCTGGGCCTGGTCCCCGACCTGACCGGCACCTCCACCCTCGTGGAGGCCGTCGGCTACAGCCGGGCCCTGGAGATGTGCCTGACCGGACGGCGGGTGGGCGCGGCCGAGGCGCTCGCCGCCGGGTTGGCCAACGCCGTCGTCCCGGCCGCCGAGCTCGACCGCACCGTCGCCGAGCTGGTGTCGGCGATCCTCGCCCCGGACGTCGCCGCGAGCCGCGAGACCGCGGCCCTCGTGCGCCGCGCCGCGGCCACCGACACCGAGGGCCAGGACGCCGCCGAGCGGGCCGCCCAGTACCGCAGGCTGCACGCGGTGGCCGGGGGAGCGGTGGCGGAACAGGCGCCGACGACCACCGGTTGACCCGCTCGTGACCCCGAACATGACGTCGATGGCGGCGATGCGGTCCTTCCGCCGCGACGTCCGGCCGGCTCGCGAGATCCCGAAGGGCACGGTGCGCCGCATCCTCGGCGTCGCCGGCCCCTACCGGCGCGAGCTGACCTTCTTCCTCGCCCTGGTGGTCGTGTCGGCGGTGATCGGGGTGGCCACGCCGCTGCTGGCCGGCGACATCGTCAACCGCATCGCCGGGCTCCAGGGCACCGCGGCCGACATCGTGCGCATCGCCCTGCTCATCGCCGGCCTGGCCCTGCTCGACGCCGGCAGCTCGCTGGCCCAGCGGTGGTACTCCGCGCGCATCGGCGAGGGCGTCATCTACGACCTGCGCGCCCGGGTCTTCGAGCACGTGCAGCGCATGCCGGTCGCCTTCTTCACCCGCACCCAGACCGGCGCGCTGGTCAGCCGGCTCAACAACGACGTCATCGGCGCCCAGCAGGCCTTCACCTCGACCCTGTCGGGGGTGGTCTCCAACGCCATCGGCCTGGTGCTCACCGCCGGGGTCATGCTCACGCTGTCCTGGCAGATCACCCTGCTGTCGGTGGTGCTGGTGCCGCTGTTCGTGCTGCCGGCCAAGCGCATCGGCGCGCGCCTGCAGGAGATCACCCGCGAGTCCTACGGCCTCAACGCGTCGATGAACGCCACGATGACCGAGCGGTTCAACGTCGCCGGGGCCCTGCTGGTCAAGCTGTTCGGGCGACCCGAGGTCGAGGCCGAGTCCTTCCGCGGACGCGCGGCCCGGGTGCGCGACATCGGCGTCCTGTCGGCCATGTACGGCCGCACCTTCTTCACCGCGCTGACCCTCGTCGCCGCCCTGGCCACCGCGCTGGTCTACGGCCTGGGCGGCTCGCTGGCCTTCGCCGGGTCGCTGACCCCGGGCGCGGTGGTCGCCCTCGCCCTGCTGCTGTCGCGGCTGTACGGCCCGCTGACCGCGCTGTCCAACGTCCGGGTCGACGTCATGAGCGCCATGGTCAGCTTCGACCGGGTCTTCGAGGTGCTCGACCTCCAGCCGATGATCGCCGAGTCCGCGACGGCGCGCCCCGTCCCGGCCGACGACCGCTCGGTGGAGTTCGACCGGGTGGGCTTCCGGTACCCGTCGGCGGCCGAGGTGTCGCTGGCCTCCCTGGAGGAGCTGTCGCTGCCCGAGCAGGGTGACTCCGGCCCGGTGCTGCACGACGTCAGCTTCCGCGCCGAGCCCGGCCAGCTGGTCGCCCTCGTCGGCCACTCCGGCGCCGGCAAGTCGACCATCGCGAACCTGGTGCCCCGCCTCTACGACGTGACCTCCGGCGCCGTGCGCGTGGGTGGGGTCGACGTCCGCGAGGCCACCGCCGACTCGTTGCGGGCCGCCATCGGCGTGGTCAGCCAGGACGCGCACCTGTTCCACGACACCATCCGGGCCAACCTGCGCTACGCCCGCCCCGAGGCCACCGACGACGAGCTGTGGGCGGCGATGACCGGCGCCCGCATCGCCGCGCTGGTGGCCTCCCTGCCCGACGGCCTCGACACCGTCGTCGGCGACCGGGGCTACCGCATGTCCGGCGGGGAGAAGCAGCGGTTGGCGATCGCCCGGGTGCTGCTCAAGGCGCCGGGCATCGTCATCCTCGACGAGGCCACCGCCCACCTGGACAGCGAGAGCGAGGCCGCCGTCCAGAAGGCGTTGGACACCGCGCTCGCCGGCCGCACCTCGCTGGTCATCGCGCACCGGCTCTCGACCATCCGCGCCGCCGACCAGATCCTCGTGGTCGACGAGGGGCGGATCGTCGAGCAGGGCACGCACGAGGAGCTGCTGGAGCTGGGGCACCGCTACGCCGACCTGTACCGCACCCAGTTCGCCCCCGCCCCCGTGTCACCGACCCCGGTGCAGGCCTGACCACTAGCGTCACAGGGGTCCCACCCGTACCACCCCCAGGAGCCCCGTTGTCCGTCGTGCACCCCGAGGACGCGGAGATCCGCGCCGTCTACGCCGAGTACCTGGCTGGCTGGAACGCCCACAGCGCCGCCCGCCAGGCGGCCACCCTCACCGACGACGCCGACGTGGTCGGCTTCGACGGCACCCAGCACCACGGGCGGCTGCAGTTCGCCGCCGACCTGCGACGGATCTTCGCCGACCACGCGCCCCCGCCCTACGTCGGCACCGTCCGGTCGGTGCGGGGGATGGGCCCCGACGCCGCCGTGCTGGTCGCGATCGCCGGCATGCCCGCCCCCGACGGCTCGCTGCACCCCGACCTCGTCGCCGTGCACACCCTGGTGCTGGTCCGGGACGGCCGCCGGTGGAAGATCGCCGTCTTCGCCGCCACCCCGGCCTCGCGCACCGCGCCCGCCGACGCCGTCGCCACCCTCGCCGCGGAGCTGGCCGGGTGAGCCCGGTCCTGGTGGGGCCGGACGCGGTCGCCGGTGCCGTCGTCCTCGACGTGCGCTGGGCGCTGGGGCGCACCGACGGCCACGAGCAGTACCTGGCCGGCCACCTGCCCGGCGCGGTGTACGTCGACCTGGACACCGAGCTGGCCGCCCCGCCGTCCGCAGCCGGCCGGCACCCGCTGCCGGCGATCGAGGACCTGCAGGCAGCCGCCCGCCGGTGGGGGATCTCCGCCGGGTCGCGCGTCGTCGTGC
This sequence comes from Klenkia sesuvii, assembly GCF_037083825.1. NCBI lineage: Bacteria > Bacillati > Actinomycetota > Actinomycetes > Geodermatophilales > Geodermatophilaceae > Klenkia > Klenkia sesuvii. The sequence goes on along the minus strand of NZ_JBAPLU010000005.1, from coordinate 60,704 downwards.
ACGACGCCGGCCCCGGGACGGCGGCGGCCCGGGCATGGTGGCTGCTGCGCTGGGGTCGACATGTCGACGTGTCGATCCTCGACGGCGGCCTGGCCGCCTGGACGGGCCCGCTGGAGACCGGCGAGGTGGTGCCGGAGCCCGGTGACGTCGTCCTGGAGCCCGGTGGCATGCCGGTGCTCACCGCCGACGAGGCCGCGGCGCTGCCGGGGTCCGGCGGGCTGCTGCTCGACGCCCGGGCGGCCGAGCGGTTCCGCGGCGAGGTCGAACCGGTCGACCCGGTGGCCGGGCACGTGCCGGGTGCGGTCAACCTGGCGGCCACCGACCTGCTCGCCGCCGGCCGGTTCCGCCCCGACCTGGCCGACCACGTCGCCGGGCTCGGGGTGACCCCCGGGACGGCGGTGGGCGTCTACTGCGGCTCCGGGGTCACCGCGGCCCACGAGGTCGCCGCGTTGGCCGTCGCGGGGGTGGACGCCGCCCTGTGGCCCGGCTCGTGGTCGGAGTGGTCCGCCGACCCCTCGCGCCCGATCGCGACCGGCGACTGAGCGCAGCCACACCGCGAGGAGTCACATCCAGCGGGGTCGCCGGCGCGGAACCCCACGAGATGTCACATGCAGCGGGGTCGCGGGCGGGGGACCCCACGAGATGTCACATGCAGCGGGGTCGGGGGCGCGGGACACCGCGATGAGTCGCATCCAGCGGGGACGCGGGCGCGGGGCACCGCGAGGGGTCACACGGGGCGGGGGCGGGCACCGGCGATGGCGGCGTCGTAGCGGTCGAGCAGGACGGCGGCGATGCGGTCGTCGGGTAGCAGCGGGGCGGTGACCAGGTCGGCACCGGCGTCGTCGAGCTTGTCGCGGAAGTGCCCCGGCGCCAGCAGGTAGGCCGCGACCGCCACGCGGGTGGCCCCGGCGGCGCGGGCCGCCGCGACGGCCTCGGGCACCGGCGGCTGCGCGGCGGACCCGAAACCGGTGCTGACCGGCCCGGCCCACGTCTCCTGCAGCAGAGCGGCGGTGCGCTCGACGTCGGCGGTGGCTCGCGGGTCGCTGGAGCCGGCCGCGGCCACGACGACGGCAGTGCCGGGGTCGGCGGGGTCGGCGCCGGCCTCGACCAGCCGGGCGTGCAGCACCTCGGCCAGCCGGGGGTCGGGGCCCAGCGGCCGGGCGGCCACGGTGTCGACCCGCTGCTCCACGGCGCCGGCGATGTCGACGTGCACGTGGTAGCCGCCCGACAGCAGCACCGGCACCACGACGGCCGGGCCGTCCAGCCCGGCGACGACGTCGACCACGGTGGGCGGCTGGACGTCGACGAACGCCGCGCTGGTGGTCAGACCCGGGCGCAGCCGGCGGGCGGCGAGGGCGAGCTCGGCGACCAGCCGACGGCCGGTGGGGTTGCGGGTGCCGTGCGCGCACGCAACCAGTACCGGCGGCGTAGCCGTCACAGCGCCCTCGTGATGCCGCCGTCGACCGGGATCATGGTGCCGGTGAGGTAGCTCGCGGCGGGGGAGAGGGCGAAGGCGGCGACCTTCCCGAACTCCTCGGGCCGGCCCACGCGGCGCAGCGGGATGTCGGCCTCGGTGCGGGCCCGCATGGCCTCGGGCTCACCGCTGGCGGCCTCGATGTCGGTGATGCGGTCGGTGGCGATCGTGCCGGGCAGGAGCCCGAGCACCCGGATGCCGCGGGGACCGAGCTCGTCGGCCAACGCCTTGGCGGTCATCGCCAGGCCCGGGCGCAGCCCGTTGGAGATGGCCAGGTGCGGGATGGGCTGGCGCACCGACGTCGAGAGGACCAGCCCGATGGCGGCGCCCTCGCCGAGCACCGGGACCAGCGCCTTGACCAGCCGGATCGTGCCCAGCAGCACCGAGTCGACGGCGTCGCGCCAGTCGGCCTCGTCGGTCTCGAGCACCCGCCCCGGCGCCGGTCCGCCGACCGAGACCAGGGCGCCGTCGACCCGCCCCAGGTCGCGCACGGCCGCGGCCACGAGCTCGGCTGCCGCACCCGGTGCCGCGAGGTCGGCGGGCAGGCCGTACGCCGCGGGCGCCCCGCCGAGCGAGGTGACCGCGGCGTCGACCGACGACGAGGTCCGGGAGCTGATCAGCACCCGGGCTCCGTCGTCGACCAGGGCCCGGGCGGTCGCGAACCCCAGCCCCCGGCTCGCGCCGGTGAGCAGGTACCCGCGACCACCCAGACCCAGGTCCACGTCGTGCTCGTCGGGTCAGGCGTTGCGCAGCGAGCGCAGCACGTACTGCATGATCCCGCCGTTGCGGTAGTAATTCGCCTCACCGGGGGTGTCGATGCGGACGCGGGCGTCGAACTCGATCGCCTCCGACCCCGGGGAACTGGCCGTCACCTTCACCGTGCGCGGCGTCGTGCCGTCGTTGAGCGCGGTGACCCCGGTGATCGTGAACTCCTCGTCGCCGGTCAGGCCGAGCGACTCGCGGTTCTGGCCCTCGGGGTACTGCAGCGGCAGCACGCCCATGCCGATGAGGTTCGAGCGGTGGATGCGCTCGTAGCTCTCGGCCATGACGGCCTTGACGCCCAGCAGCGCCGTGCCCTTCGCGGCCCAGTCGCGCGAGGAGCCCGAGCCGTACTCCTTGCCGGCCAGCACCACCAGCGGGATGCCCGCGTCGATGTACGCGCGCGAGGCGTCGTAGATGGTCGTGGTCTCACCGGTCAGGTGGTTCTTGGTGACCCCGCCCTCGGTGCCGGGCACCAGCTGGTTGCGCAGCCGGATGTTGGCGAAGGTGCCGCGGATCATGACCTCGTGGTTCCCGCGGCGGGAGCCGTAGGAGTTGAAGTCGCGCCGCTCGATGCCGTGCTCGGAGAGGTACTTCCCGGCGGGGGAGTCGGCCTTGATCGAGCCGGCGGGCGAGATGTGGTCGGTGGTCACCGAGTCGCCCAGCACCGCCAGGGTGCGGGCGCCGGTGATGTCCTCGACCGGGGCCGGCTCGTCGGCCATGCCCTCGAAGTACGGGGGCTTGCGCACGTAGGTGCTCTCGGCGTCCCAGTCGAACGTGTCGCCCTCGGGCGTGGGCAGCGAGCGCCACTGCTCGTCACCGGCGAAGACGTCGGCGTAGTCCTCGGTGAACATCTCCGAGGTGATCGAGGAGTCGATGACCGACTGCACCTCGTGCGGCGAGGGCCAGATGTCGTGCAGGAAGACGTCGTTGCCCTCCGCGTCCTGGCCCAGCGGCTCGGTGGCGAGGTCGACGTCCATGGACCCGGCCAGGGCGTAGGCGATGACCAGCGGCGGGGACGCCAGATAGTTCATCTTGATGTCGGGGTTGATGCGGCCCTCGAAGTTGCGGTTGCCCGAGAGCACCGACACCACGGCCAGGTCGGCCTCGTTCACCGCGTCGCTGACCGGGCCCGGCAGCGGGCCCGAGTTGCCGATGCAGGTCACGCAGCCGTAGCCGACCAGGTAGAAGCCGAGCTTCTCCAGGTAGGGCGTGAGTTGGGCCTTCTCGTAGTAGTCCATGACGACCTTGGACCCCGGCGCCAGCGTGGTCTTCACCCACGGCTTGCTGGTGAGCCCGCGCTCGACGGCGTTCTTGGCCAGCAGCGCCGCCCCGATCATCACCGAGGGGTTCGAGGTGTTGGTGCACGAGGTGATCGAGGCGATCGTGACGTGCCCGTGGTCGACGTAGGTCTCGGTGCCGTCCTCGAGCACGACCTTGGTCGGCTTGGAGGCCCGCCCGGGCACCTTGTCGGGGACGACGGTGTGCGGCTTGCCGGCGTCGCCGTTGGACCCGGTGGAGGGGGAGACCGGGTCGGAGGCCGGGAAGGTCTCCTCGACGGCCTCGTCGACCTTCGAGCCCTCGGCGGCGGCCGAGTCGGGGTCGGCGTCGTCGTCGCCGGCGTAGTCGGGCAGCGCGGCCCGGAACGCGGCCTTGGCGTCGGTGAGCTGCACGCGGTCCTGCGGGCGCTTGGGGCCGGCGATCGAGGGCACGATCGTGCCGAGGTCGAGCTCGAGGTACTCGGAGAACGCGGGCTCGGCGGCGGTGTCGTGCCAGAGGCCCTGCTCCTTGGCGTAGGCCTCGACCAGGGCGACCTGCTCGGCCGAGCGGCCGGTCAGCTGCAGGTAGCGGATGGTCTCGCCGTCGATCGGGAAGATCGCGGCGGTGGAGCCGAACTCGGGGCTCATGTTGCCGATGGTGGCGCGGTTGGCCAGCGGGACCTCGGCGACCCCGGCGCCGTAGAACTCGACGAACTTGCCGACCACGCCGTGCTTGCGCAGCATCTCGGTGATCGTGAGCACCAGGTCGGTCGCGGTCGCGCCGTCGGGCAGCTGCCCGGTGAGCTTGAAGCCGACCACCCGGGGGATGAGCATGGACACCGGCTGGCCGAGCATGGCGGCCTCGGCCTCGATGCCGCCCACGCCCCAGCCCAGCACGCCCAGGCCGTTGACCATGGTGGTGTGCGAGTCGGTGCCGACGCAGGTGTCGGGGTAGGCGAGCACGCGGTCGCCCTCGGGCCGGGGGAAGACCACGCGGGCCAGGTGCTCGATGTTGACCTGGTGCACGATGCCGGTGCCCGGGGGGACGACCTTGAAGTCGTCGAACGCGCCCTGGCCCCAGCGGAGGAACTGGTAGCGCTCGCCGTTGCGCTGGTACTCGATCTCGACGTTGCGCTCGAAGGACTCGGGGGTGCCGAAGACGTCGGAGATGACGGAGTGGTCGATGACCAGCTCGGCCGGGGCGAGCGGGTTGATCTTCGCCGGGTCGCCGCCGAGGTCGGCCATGGCCTCGCGCATGGTGGCCAGGTCGACGATGCAGGGCACGCCGGTGAAGTCCTGCATGACCACGCGGGCCGGGGTGAACTGGATCTCCTGGTCGGGCTCGGCGGAGGGGTCCCAGTTCGCGACCGCCCGGATGTGGTCGGCGGTGATGTCCGCGCCGTCCTCGGTGCGCAGCAGGTTCTCCAGGAGGACCTTGAGGCTGAAGGGAAGCTTCGCCGAGCCCTCCACCGCGTCGAGCCGGAAGATGTCGTACTCGGTGCCGTCGACGTCGAGCGTCGCCCGTGCCCCGAAGCTGTCCTTGCTGGCTACCACTGTTGCCGCCTCACCCTCGCTGGTTCCGCTCTCGTTGCCACCGGCCATCATCCCAGCCCCCGCCGCCACGTGCGGCCTTAGGCAACCCTTCCTGGGGTCGGGTGGCCCAGGTCACGACACGTGCCGGGAACGGTGCGCAGAACGCCCCACGAACGGACGGCGACGCCCTACGGTCTCGCCCGTGACGACGACGGCGCTCCCGGTCCCCGCGGTTGCCGCCCCCGTCACCGTCCCGTCGGGCGGCGTCCCCGCCGGCGTTCCCGTCGGCGTCCCCGGTCCCGTCGGGGCGCACGACCGGGGGCGGGGGCTGCGGGCCGGGCTGTCGACGCTGCACGCGGCGGCCCTCGCGGCGCTCTGCGTGGTGAACGGGGTGCCCACCGACCGGCTCAGCGTCCTGCTCTGGGTGCTGGCCGGCCTGGCCTGCCGCTGCGCGGGGCGCGGCTGGCGCTCGGGGGTGCGCCTGCTGGCCGACTGGGTGCCGCTGGGCGCGGTGCTGCTGCTCTACGACGCCAGCCGGGGCATCGCCAACACGCTGGGCGCGCCCGTCCACGTCACCGAGCCGGCCGCGGCCGACGCCTGGCTGTTCGGCGCGGTGCCGACCGTGTGGTTGCAGCACCACCTCGTCGCACCGGGTTGGCTGACCGTGCTGGTCACCCTCGTCTACAGCTCGCACTTCGTGGTCACCCCGGTGGTGCTCGCCGTCCTGTGGGTGCGGGACCGGGCCCGCTGGGGTCGCATCGCCCGCTTGGTGGTGGCCCTCTCGCTGGCCGGGTTGGCCACCTACGTCCTGTACCCGGCGGCCCCGCCCTGGCTGGCCGCGCGGGAGGGCGTCGTCGGCGAGGTGCACCGGCTCAGCGGCGACGGCTGGGCCGTGCTGGGGCTGCCCCGGGCCGGGGCCCTGCTGCACGCCGGCCAGGGCCAGGTGAACCCGGTCGCCGCCGTCCCGTCGCTGCACACCGCCTTCGCCGTCCTGGTGTGCCTGTTCGCCCTGCGGGTGGTCCGGCGGCGCTGGCAGCGCGCCCTGCTGGTGGCCTACGCGGTGGCCATGCCGCTGGCCCTGGTCTGGTCCGGGGAGCACTACGTCGTCGACACCGTGCTCGGCGCGGTCTACGCGGCGGTGTTCTGCCGGGTGGCGCCGCGGGCGGAGCGGGTCGCGCGGCGGCTGCGGCGGCGGCTGCGACGGCGGCTGTCGGGGCACGGCGCTAGCGTGACGTCGACCACCCTCCGCGGCTGACCCCGGTCGGCCCCGACCCCCCGGAGCCGGCATGCGCGTGCCCCTGACCACCCGCGACTTCATCGACCGCGCCGAGCTGGTCTACGGCGACCGGGTCGGCGTCGTCGACGAACCCGTCCAGCCGGCTCCCTCGCTGGGCGAGGTGACCTACCGCGAGGTGGCCCGGCGCGGCCGGGCGCTGGCCGCCGGGCTCGACCGGCTGGGGGTGGGCGTGGGCGAGCGGGTGGCCGTGGTCAGCCACAACTCGGCCCGGTTGCTGGAGATGCTGCTGTCGGTGCCGTCGTTCGGGCGGGTCTGCGTGCCGGTGAACTTCCGGCTCGCGGCCGAGGAGGTCCGCTACATCGTCGAGCACTCCGGTGCCTCGGTGCTCATGGTCGACCCCGAGCTGGACGGGGCCCTGGCCGGGGTGACCGCGCCGCACCGGTTCGTGCTGGGGGAGGAGTACGAGCAGCTGCTGGACGTCGACACCGCTCCCCGCGAGTGGGCCGACCCCGACGAGGACGCCACCGCCACGATCAACTACACGTCGGGGACGACGGCCCGGCCCAAGGGTGTGCAGATCACCCACCGCAACATCTGGATCAACGCCGTTACCTTCGGGCTGCACATGCAGCTGTCCGACCGCGACGCCTACCTGCACACGCTGCCCATGTTCCACTGCAACGGCTGGGGGCTGCTGTACGCCGCGGCGGGCCTGGGGGTGAAGCAGGTCGCGCTGCGCAAGGTCGACGGGCCCGAGATCCTGCGCCGGGTCGACCAGCACGGGCTGACCTTCGCCGCCGGGGCGCCGGCGGTCTGGAACGCGACGCTCGAGGCCGCCGCCGACCTCGACGGGCCGGTGCCCGGGCGGGACCGCATGCGCATCGTCGTGGCCGGCGCCCCGCCGCCCTCGCGCACCATCGCCCGGGTCGAGGCCGAGCTGGGCTGGGAGTTCAACCAGATCTACGGCCTCACCGAGACCTCCCCGCTGCTCACGGTGAACCGGTCACGGTCCGAGGACGACGGCCTCGACCCGCTCGACCGGGCCAAGAACCTCTCGCGCGCCGGGGTCCCGGCGCTGGGCACGCGCATCCGGGTCAGCGAGTCCGGCGAGGTGCTGGCGCGGGGCAACACCGTGCTGGCCGGCTACTGGGACAACCCGGAGGCCACCGACGAGGCGCTGGCGGGCGGGTGGTTCCACACCGGCGACGGGGGGACGGTCGACGAGGGTGGCTACGTCACCATCTCCGACCGCAAGAAGGACGTCATCATCACCGGCGGCGAGAACGTCTCCTCCATCGAGGTGGAGGATGCCGTGTTCAGCCACCCCGCGGTCGCCGAGGTCGCCGTCATCGGCGTGCCCGACGAGAAGTGGGGCGAGCGGGTGACCGCGCTCGTCGTCCTCGCCGAGGGGCAGACGGTGACCGAGGCCGAGCTCGTCGCCCACTGCCGCACCCGGCTGGCCGGCTACAAGCTGCCGAAGAAGGTCGAGTTCCGCGAGGCCATCCCGCGCACCGCCACGGGCAAGATCCAGAAGTTCAAGCTCCGGCAGGACTTCTGGGAGGGCCAGGAGCGCCAGGTCAACTGACCGGGGTCGGGGCCGGCCCCCCCCCGGGGCCGTTGAGCCCCGCGGGTGCCGGCCCGGGCCGGTTCCCCTAGCGTCGGGGGCACCTCGGAGCCAACGAGTCCCCACCCGGCGGTCGGTCGCCGGGCTGCCCGCTGGGAGCGCTCCGTGAGCCTGCTGACGCCGTCCACGATCATCACCCGGCCGTCGAACGTGCCGGCCCCGCGGCGGGGTGACCGGCTCCTGGCGCTGCTGCGCACCACCGACCACAAGACGATCGGCCTGATGTACCTGGCCACCGCGCTGGGCTTCTTCCTGCTGGCCGGGCTGATGGCGATGCTCATGCGGGGGGAGCTGGCCCGGCCCGGGCTGCAGTTCCTGTCCAACGAGCAGTACAACCAGCTGTTCACCCTGCACGGGACGATCATGCTGCTGCTGTTCGCCACCCCCACCTTCATCGGGTTCGCGAACCTGGTCGTGCCGCTGCACCTCGGGGCACCCGACGTGGCCTTCCCCCGGCTGAACGCCTTCTCCTACTGGCTGTTCCTCTTCGGCGGGCTCATCGTGGTCTCGGGGTTCGTGACCCCGGGCGGCGCGGCGGACTTCGGCTGGACGGCCTACACCCCGCTGTCGGACGTGGCCAACTCCCCGGGTGCCGGGGCCGACATGTGGGTCGCCGGGCTGGTCGTCAGCGGACTGGGCACCATCCTCGGCTCGGTCAACTTCATCGCCACGATCATCTGCCTGCGGGCACCGGGGATGACCATGTTCCGGATGTCGATCTTCACCTGGTCGACCCTGGTGACCGCCATCCTCGTCCTGCTGGCCTTCCCCGTCCTCACCGCCGCACTGCTGGCGCTGCTGGCCGACCGGCACCTGGGCGCGCAGGTGTTCACCGCCGCCAACGGTGGCCCGATGCTCTGGCAGCACCTGTTCTGGTTCTTCGGCCACCCCGAGGTCTACATCGTGGCGCTGCCGTTCTTCAGCATCGTCAGCGAGGTGATCCCGGTCTTCGCCCGCAAACCGTTGTTCGGCTACAAGGGCATGGTGTTCGCGCTGATCGCGATCACCGCCCTGTCGTTGACCGTCTGGGCGCACCACATGTTCGCCACCGGCGCCGTCCTGCTGCCGTTCTTCGCGTTCCTCTCCTACCTGATCGCGGTGCCCACCGGGATCAAGTTCTTCAACTGGATCGGCACCATGTGGCGCGGTCAGCTGACCTTCGAGACGCCGATGCTGTTCTCCGTCGGGTTCCTGGTGACCTTCCTGCTGGGCGGGCTCACCGGCGTCCTGCTGGCCTCGCCGCCGCTGGACTGGCACGTGCACGACAGCTACTTCGTCGTGGCCCACTTCCACTACGTGCTGTTCGGCACCATCGTGTTCGCGGCCTTCGCGGGGCTGTACTTCTGGTTCCCGAAGATGTGCGGCCGGATGATGGACGAGCGGCTCGGGAAGGTGCACTTCTGGCTGACCTTCGTCGGGTTCCACACGACGTTCCTGGTCATGCACTGGCTGGGGGCCGAGGGCATGCCGCGCCGCTACGCCGACTACCTGCCCTCCGACGGGTTCACCGTGCTGCACACCGTCAGCACGGTCGGGTCCTTCGTCCTCGGCGCGTCGATGATCCCGCTGCTGTACAACCTCGCTATGTCCTGGCGGCACGGCCAGCTCGCCGTCGTCGACGACCCGTGGGGGCACGGCAACTCCCTGGAGTGGGCCACCACCAGCCCCCCGCCGCGGCACAACTTCACCCAGGTCCCGCGGATCCGGTCCAACCGTCCGGCCTTCGACCTGCACTACCCGCACCTGCGGGAACGGCTGGACGCCGAGGCGCACGCCGGTCGCGACCAGCCCTACGCCAGCGAGGCCATGACCGGCACCGGGACCCGCCAGGGCCGCAGCGACCCCGACCCCACCTGACCTCCCTCCATCGGGTGGGACCGGTCAAGTCGCCACCCACCTGCGACGACTCCCTCTGCGGCGCCACCGCGCGGTGGTGCTCCGTGGTCGAACGCGCACCGCGGTCCCGGGGACGTGCCACGGGCCGCCGCGGGCGCAGGGGAGTTGTCAACCGGTGCGCAGCACGAACGCCAGCAAGGTCCGGAGCCGGGTCGCCGTCCGCACGGGGGGTCTGCTGCTGGCTGCGGCGCTCGCCGCCGGGATCGCGCCGGGGACGGCGCAGGCCGCGCCGCAGAACCCCACCGACAGCCAGCTCGCCGGCGCCGCCTCGGCCCGTGACCAGGCCGCCGCGGCGGTCGGCGCGATCACCGCCCAGCTGGCGGCGGCGCAGTCCTCGGCCGACGCCGCGCACCAGCAGGCCCAGATCGCGCTGCAGGACTACGAGGACAAGAAGGCCGTCGCCGCGCAGGCCCAGGCCGACTCCGATGCCGCCGTCGCGGCCTCCGACGCGGCCGTGGTGGCGCGCGCCCAGGGGCAGGACGCCGTCGACGACTTCGCCCGCAGCAGCTACATGGACGGGTCCACCAGCCCCGGTTTCACCTCGTTGCTCACCTCCGGCAGCCCGACCGAGTTCCTCGAGCGGGCGGCGCTGCTCGAGGCGGCCGGCTCGGACCGCTCCGACGTGCTCGACCAGCTGACCGTGCTGCAGGGGCAGGCCGAGCAGGCCCGCACCGAGGCGGCCACCGCCCTCACCGAGGCCACCACGCTGCAGGCCGAGGCCGAGCAGTCGCTGGCCGCCGCGCAGAGCCAGGAGTCCGCTGCCCGGGCGCAGGCCGAGGCGTTGTCGGCGCAGACCGCCGACCTGCAGGCCCAGCTGACCGCGGCGCAGCAGACCCTCTACGGGATGCAGGGTGCCCGGCAGGTCGCCGAGCAGCAGGCCGCCGCGGCACGGGCCGCAGCGACCGCCGTCGCGACCCGTCCGACCACCCAGGTCGTGACGTCGACGCCGTCGACGAGTCGCCCCTCGACGGGTTCCACGGGATCGACGGGGTCGACCGGGTCGACGGGTTCGGGCGGCTCGACGGGGTCCACCGGCTCGACCGGCTCGACCGGCTCGACCGGCGTTGCCGGGGCGCCCTCGGCCTCGACCGCCCAGCGGGCCATCAGCGCGGCCCGCACGCAGCTGGGCATCTGGTACTCCTGGGGCGGCGGGGGCGCCAACGGGCCCAGCAACGGCATCGGCGAGGACGCCGGCGTGTGGGGCTTCGACTGCTCCGGCCTGACCGAGTACGCCTACGCCCAGGCCGGCATCCGCATCGGCGGCACCAGCCGGGCCCAGTGGTGGAACTTCCGCGACCGCCAGGTCAGCTCGACCTCCCTCGAGCCGGGCGACCTGGTGTTCTGGGGCAACAACCGCTCCGACTACACCTCGATCTTCCACGTCGCGATCTACATCGGCGGCAACCAGATGATCGAGGCACCCACCAGTGGGCAGCAGGTCACGGTCAGCACCATGCGCTTCGGTTCCACCTACTTCGGGGCCGTGCGTCCCAGCGCCTGACGACGAGCGCCTGACGACGAGAGGGCCGGGACCGCCGCAGCGGTACCGCCCCACAAGCACCGCGGGGGGGGGGCCCACACCGGGGGGCCGGTCCCGCTGCGGCGGTCCGGGCCCTCTCGCACGTCGGGCGTCGGGCAGCCACGGGGGGAGCTGCCCGACGCGTGGTCCACGGTAGCAGCAGCGGGGGTCACCGGGACAGCGCCAGCAGTCGCCGACCGGGCCGGTGTAGGACACTGGACGACGGGTCGTCCAGTCCGACACCAGCCCCGCCGCCTCGACCAGGGAGCCACGTGACCAGCGCTGCCAGCAGCTCGCCCGCACCGACCCAGCAGCACGTCCCCCCGGCCACCGACGCCGCCCTGCTCGAGCGGGTGCTCTTCGAGGTCAAGCGGGTGATCGTCGGCCAGGAGCGGCTCGTCGAGCGGATGCTGGTCGGCCTGCTCGCCCGGGGCCACGTGCTGCTCGAAGGCGTGCCCGGGGTGGCGAAGACCCTCGCGGTGGAGACCCTGGCGACCGCAGTCGGGGGGTCGTTCGCCCGCCTGCAGTTCACCCCCGACCTGGTGCCGGCCGACATCATCGGCACCCGGATCTACAAGGCCGGCCGCGACTCGTTCGACACCGAGCTGGGTCCGGTGTTCGCCAACTTCGTGCTCACCGACGAGATCAACCGGGCCCCGGCCAAGGTGCAGTCGGCGCTGCTGGAGGTCATGGCCGAGCGCCAGGTGTCCATCGGTGGCGTCACCCACCCGCTGCCCGACCCCTTCCTGGTGCTGGCCACACAGAACCCGATCGAGAGCGAGGGCGTCTACCAGCTGCCCGAGGCCCAGCGCGACCGCTTCCTCATGAAGGTGCTGGTGGACTACCCCAGCCCCGAGGAGGAGCGGGAGATCGTCTACCGCATGGGTGCGTACCCCCCGCAGGCCGAGACCGTGCTCGGCGGCGACGACCTGCGCCGGCTGCAGCGGACGGCGTCCGGCGTCTTCGTGCACCACGCACTGGTCGACTACGTCGTCCGGCTGGTGGTGGCCACCCGGGCCCCGCGCGAGCACGGCATGGCCGACGTGGCGAACTGGGTGACCTACGGCGCCAGCCCCCGCGCCACGCTGGGCCTGGTGTCGGCCAGCCGGGCCCTGGCGCTGGTGCGCGGGCGCGACTACGTGCTGCCGCAGGACGTCCTGGACATCACCGCCGACGTGCTGCGGCACCGGTTGGTGCTGTCCTACGACGCGCTGGCCGACGGGGTGCCGGCCGACCACGTGGTCAAGCGGATCGTGCAGAGCGTGCCGCTGCCGCAGGTGTCCCCGCGGCAGCGGGCCGGCGGCTTCGGGCCGGCCTCGCCGGGGGGCCCGCAGGTCCCGCAGGGCCCGTGGGGGATGCAGGCGCCGCAGGGGCCGCAGGGGCAGCAGCCGCAGGGCCCGCAGTCGGCGTGACGGGGCCCCGCGCCGTACCGCCGCCCACCCGGTTCGGGGCCGGCGGGGACGCCGACGTCCTGCTGCGCCGTCTGGAGCTGACGGTGCGGCGGCGGCTGGACGGGTTGCTGCAGGGCGACCACCTGGGGCTGGTGCCCGGGTCGGGCACCGAGGCCGGGGACTCCCGGCCCTACCACCCCGGCGACGACGTCCGGCGCATGGACTGGTTCGTCACCGCGCGCACGCAGACCCCCTACGTCCGCGAGACCATCGCCGACCGCGAGCTCGAGACGTGGGTGGTGCTCGACCTCTCGGCGTCGCTGGACTTCGGCACGGCCGACTGCGAGAAGCGTGACCTGGCCATCGCCGGCCTGGCCGCCGTCGGGCACCTCACGGTGCGCGACGGCAACCGCCTGGGCGCGGTCGTGACCACCGGCGAGCGGGTCGACCGCTACCCGGCGCTGCCCGGGCGGCTGGCCGCCGACCGCATGCTGCGCCAGGTGGTGGCCACGCCACGGGCCGAGGGCGGACGGCGGGGTGACCTGGCGGCGGCGCTGGACTCGCTGCGCCGTCCACCCCGCCGGCGCGGTCTGGTGTGCGTCGTCTCGGACTTCCTGGGCGACGCCGACTGGGAGGCGCCGTTGCGCGCGCTGTCGGTGCGCCACGAGCTGCTGGCCGTCGAGGTGGTCGACCCGCGCGAGCTCGAGCTGGCCGACGTCGGGCTGCTCACCGTGGTCGACCCCGAGAGCGGGCAGACCCTGGAGGTGCCCACGGGGGACGACGAGGTGCGCCGGCGGTTCGCCGCGGGTGCCGCCGCCCAGCGGGAGCAGATCGCCCGCGCGCTGCGCCGGGTCGGGGCCGGCCACCTGCGGCTGCGCACCGACCGCGACTGGGTGGCCGACGTCGTGCGGTTCGTCGCCGACCGCCGCCGGGCCGGGGGTGCGGTCGGATGAGCTTCCAGGCCCCGTGGTGGCTGCTCGGCCTGCTCGCCGTCGTGGCGCTGGTCGGCCTCTACGTCCTGCTGCAGCGCCGTCGGCAGAAGTACGCCGCCCGGTTCACCAACGTGGCACTGCTGGGTTCGCTGGTGCCCAGGCGGCCGGGGTGGCGCCGGCACCTCGCCTTCGGCCTGGTGGCGCTCGCGCTGGGGGCGTTCGTGCTGTCGCTGGCCCAGCCCTCCACCGAGGTCCGGGTGCCGCGCGAGCGGGCCACGATCGTGCTGGCGCTCGACGTCTCGCTGTCGATGCAGGCCACCGACGTCGAGCCCAGCCGGTTCGAGGCGATGAAGACCGCGGCCAAGGAGTTCGTGGAGATCCTGCCGCCACGGATCAACCTGGGGCTGGTGTCGTTCTCCGGCCGGGCGACCACCCTCGTGCCGCCCACCGTCGACCGCCAGCAGGTCAGCACCGCCATCGACAACCTGCAGCTCGACGAGGCCACCGCCATCGGCGACGCCATCCTCACCTCGTTGACGGCGATCCAGAACTTCACCTCGACCCTCTCCGACGCTGGGGAGACCCCGCCGCCGGCGCGGGTGGTCCTGCTGTCCGACGGGTTCAGCACGCAGGGCAGCGAGCCGGAGGAGGCGGTGCAGTCGGCGATCGCCGCCGAGGTGCCGGTCTCCACCATCGCCTTCGGCACCGACTTCGGCAGCGTCGAGATCCAGGGTCAGCAGCAGCCGGTGCCGGTGGACCGGGCCACCCTGGAGCAGATCGCCGACGAGACCGGCGGCAGCTACTCCGAGGCGGCCAGTGCCTCGGAGCTGGAGCAGGTCTACGCCGACCTGGGCAGCCAGATCGGCTACACCACCGAGCCGCAGGACATCAGCCCGTGGTTCGTCCGCGGCGGGGTGCTCGTCGCCTTCCTGGGGGTCGTGCTGTCCCTGCTCTGGACCAACCGGTTGCTGTAGCCACCGCCCGTCCCGCAGCGTCGATCAGGGGGGTGCACGAAGGTCCGTCCCCCGCCACGAGATCTGGTGGCGGGGGACGGACCCCGGTGGGGTAGGACGTCAGCGGGCGGGGTCGAGGACCAGCTTCCCGGTGCTGCGGCGCGCGCGGAGGTCCTGGTGCGCCTCGCGGACGGCGGTCATCGGGTAGCGGCCACCGATCACCGGGCGCAGGTCACCGGCGGCGGTGAGCGCGAGCAGGTCGGTCATGGCCTCGTCGAGCATCTGCGGCCGGGCGGTGCAGTGCGCCAGCCAGAACCCGACGACGGCGCGGCTGGTGCCCATGAGCGACGCCGGGGCCACCGCGGAGGCCGCCTGCCGCGAGGCCATGCCGTAGGCGGCGATGCGGCCGAACGGGGCGAGTGCGGACAGGGCGCCGTCGAACACGCCGCCACCGGTCATCTCCAGGACGACGTCCACCCGCTGGCCGCCGTTGGCCTCGCGCAGCGCGGCGGTGAAGGCCTTGGGGTCGTCGTCGGCGAGGGCTGGGTCGACGGTGGCGTCGGCGCCGAGCTCCTCGGCCAGCGCCCGCTTCTCGGGGGAGGACGCCGTGGCGATGACCCGCCCGGCGCCCCAGCGCTTGGCCAGCTGCACCGCCAGGGTGCCCACGCCACCTGCGCCGGCCATCACCACGACCGATTCGCCCGCGACGAGGTGGGTGGAGGTGCGCAGCAGGTGCCAGGCGGTGGTGCCCTGCAGGACGAGCGACAGCGCCTGCTCGTCGGTGACGCCCTCGGGCACCGGCCAGGTCATGCGGGGGTCGGTGGCCACGGTGTCGGCGTAGCCCCCGCCCCCGAGCAGCAGGCCGACGACGCGCTCGCCGCCGTCGACCGGGGTGCCGACGAACTCGGCGCCCGGGATGAGCGGCAGTTCCTGGCGGGCGAGGTAGGAGTCCTCGACCTGGTGGGTGTCTGCGAAGTCAACTCCTGCAGCACTCACCTTGAAGAGCTGCTGAGCCGGGCCGGAGATAGGGTCCGGCAGGTCGATGACGTCGAGAACTTCTGGGCCGCCGAAGCGGGTGATCTGCACGGCACGCATGCAACTGACCCTAGGGGCTGGCATGTAGCTTCAACACAAGCGTTGCGGCACGAAGCACCGAACGACGCACTGCCTCGGAGACCCCGGTAGTCGATCGACGGACGCGCTCGGATGTCGACCAGAACGCGAGTGACGTGTCGCAGTCCTCGCAGCGGTACGCCGCCTGCCCGCCTGCACAGCCGATGATTGACGCCGCCGTGCGAGGCCCCGTACAGCTAGTCGATCGGACGGCCTCATCTGTCGGACGCGCGTGGACTTTCACGTTCGCGACCTAGGCGTTGCCCTGGCCCGCTCCCCGGGCGGCGGTCCGTGCATGATGAGGCGTGTTGGTGGCTGCCCCTAGGCTCCATTTCGTGACTGAGTCCAATAGTGGAAGTCCCAATGCCCCGGGATGGCATGACGACCCCATTGGCTCGGTCGAGCAGGACCGGCTCGGCCGGGCGTGGTTCGCAGAACATGCCGCGAGACTGATCGACGAAAACCACACGGCCGAGTCCAGCGTTGTCTACGGGCTAGAGGGGGCATGGGGCAGCGGCAAGTCGTCTGTGATCGCGCTTATCAAGTCATTCCTCACCGCGCCGGGGGCGGCGGCGGACAGTCGTTGGCGCGTCGTGTCGTTCACGCCGTGGGCGACCTCGGGGACCGAGGCGCTACTCGAGGAGTTCTTCGCCGCCCTCGGGGCGGCCGCCCCGCGAGCCGAGGGAACCCAACGGCTTCGAGAGAGAATCTCCGCTTACGCCAGGATCGCCCGGCCTCTAGCCGCCGCGATTCCCGTGGTGGGGTCCGGTATCGCCGAGGCGAGCCGCACCATTGAGGAGCGGGTTCGCAAACCCTGGAACGTCGCGTTCGAGGAGGTCGCGGATGAGCTGCGGGAACTTGGTACACCGATCCTGATCATCGTGGACGACATAGATCGTCTACAGTCGTCCGAACTGCTAGACCTGCTCAAAGTGGTCAGGTTGCTCGGCCGCTTCCCAGGGGTTGATTTCCTGCTCGCCTACGACGAGCAGACGTTGGTCGAGACACTCCAGGACCCATCCCGCGGCCAGGTCTCGACGGCGCGTGCACGGGCGTTCATGGAGAAGATCGTCCAGTACCCGCTTAGCATGCCGCCGTTGCTGACAGGCAAGATTGTCAAGATGCTCGATGCTGGACTGACAGAAATAGTCACTGTCGAACGGCTCGAGACAGTCTTCGACAAGCAACGCTTCGGGCGCGTCGTCCTGACGACGATGCCCTCTCAACTGACCACGCCACGAGCCATCGAGCGGTTCCTGGCTCAGGTTCGTGAGCAGTTCCGCATTCACGACCTGGACGAGGTCAACGATGTTGACCTCATCTTGGCCACCTTCCTCAGGGTCCAGTTCCCGGATCTGTTCGGGCATCTCCAACGATGGAAGGCCGAGCTCACCCGCGGGTCGAGTGGCGGGATTGTTCTTGGTTCGCGCGACGACGCGAAACCCGACTGGGAGAAGCTGCTCGCCACTGTCGAGGATAGTCAGGACCGGGTAGATGCTCGCGCCGTCCTGCAAACCTTGTTTCCGGCCTTCGGTGAAAAGCAAGCAGTACGAGCCGCGGCCGGCAGATTCGCGCACCCCGAATACTTCGACCGCTACCTCGCCCAATCCATCCCTGAGGGCGACATCCCCGACGCGGTGATCGCCCGAGCACTGGCTCAGGCAGCCGCCGGACATCCCGACCTACTTCGCAGCCTCGTCCTGGCCGAGGACGACGAGCAGGTCACCCTCGCGCTGAGCAAAATTCGGGTTCGCTACGCCGACATCGAGGAACCCTGGACACGGGGGGAAGCACCAGAGGGTCCGATCTCGCTGGAGTTGCTGCGTACTGGCATGGGCCTGGTCGACCAGCTCCCGGACCGCGTCGCCGCATGGACGTCCTCTCAGTCCCAGACGACATACTGGATGGCGAACCTGCTGCGACTTCTGCTTGACGCTGACCCCACTGCGGACGTTGACCCGTCGCTCGCCGCCTGCGAGCAGACCTACCGGCGCGCGCACGTCATCTCCACAGCCACCACCACGATGGAGCGCATCAGGGAAGAGACCCAGGAGGCCCTTCGCGGTGCGCTACGACGTGAGGCCACCCGAATCGTCCCCATCCTGCTCGCCGACCTTCGCGCGGGAGATGACTCCCCGGGTGAGGACGGCAGTCCCTTCCTCTACGCGTTCGTCGACAAAGCGGGCCTCCTCCTAGAGCTGCAGGCCGCCGTTCGCGAAGGGTTCGAGGCCGGGGAGTTCACCGCCGAGGACGTCGCGGCCCGTCTTGTCGGGTTCGCCTACATCGTCGGGGGACCGCCGGGAGCGCCACCGTCGTCCGCGTCATTCTCTGGTGAGCTGTTCAGCATGGTCACGGGCCTGGAAGCCGAGACTGTCGACCATAGTGAGCGCGGGACTTGGGCCGACACCAGCTTGGCGCGACGCCGGGCATTCGCATCTCGTTACATCAAGGGCGCCGCAGTCGAGACCTCGTGAGCAAATGTGTGCTTACCACACGCGGACGATGAATGTCCGGCTTCGCGGCGACCTGTGTAGGTGTCGAGCCAAGCGTTCTTCCCCGGCTCTCCCCGCATTACCGGGTAACGACGGCGCTTTGCTGCGTCCGGGAACCAATCCTTCGCCATCCGGTCCACCCATCGCTTCGCTGAGCCAGGTTGCTCGTGGGTGAGCAAGGAGTCGTACGCGCCATCGACCGCGTAGATTGGTGGCTCTTCGTACCTGAGGTGGGGGGAGCCGCCCCGGCAGGGTGATCTTGGTTGGTGAGCGGGGTCGAGGCCTCCAGGATCGGGAGCGACCAAGCAACCCTGTCCGGAAGGCCTCGACGTGTCCGAGCCTACGGCGGGCGCTCCCGCGTGCCCGTCTGCTGATCCCTGTCATCGATCGGGCTACTGCGCCCGCTGCGACCTGCTCGTGGGCCTGGACGGGGTGCACGTCATCGCCGTGGCCGAGCACGGCGCCGGGCTGCGGGTCACCGTGGAGTCACCACCGCAACCGATGGGCTGCCCAGCGTGCGGGGTGCTGGCGACCAGCCGCGGCCGCGCCATGGTGCGTCTGGTCGACACCCCCTGCTTCGGTCGGCCGGTCACCATCCGGTGGCGCAAGCGCACATGGCGCTGCGGTGACCCCGACTGCCCGGTCGGGGCGTTCACCGAGCAGCACCCGGCCCTGGCCGCCCGGCGGGCGTTGCTGACGACGCGGGCGTGCTGGTGGGCGATTGGACAGCTACGCCGCGAGCAGGCCAGCGTCGCGGGGATCGCCCGCCAGCTGGGCACCACCTGGCGCACTGTCTCGCTCCGGGTTTGATGGCTCTTCGTACCTGAGGTGGGGGGAGCCGCCCCGGCAGGGTGATCTTGGTTGGTGAGCGGGGTCGAGGCCTCCAGGATCGGGAGCGACCAAGCAACCCTGTCCGGAAGGCCTCGACGTGTCCGAGCCTACGGCGGGCGCTCCCGCGTGCCCGTCTGCTGATCCCTGTCATCGATCGGGCTACTGCGCCCGCTGCGACCTGCTCGTGGGCCTGGACGGGGTGCACGTCATCGCCGTGGCCGAGCACGGCGCCGGGCTGCGGGTCACCGTGGAGTCACCACCGCAACCGATGGGCTGCCCAGCGTGCGGGGTGCTGGCGACCAGCCGCGGCCGCGCCATGGTGCGTCTGGTCGACACCCCCTGCTTCGGTCGGCCGGTCACCATCCGGTGGCGCAAGCGCACATGGCGCTGCGGTGACCCCGACTGCCCGGTCGGGGCGTTCACCGAGCAGCACCCGGCCCTGGCCGCCCGGCGGGCGTTGCTGACGACGCGGGCGTGCTGGTGGGCGATTGGACAGCTACGCCGCGAGCAGGCCAGCGTCGCGGGGATCGCCCGCCAGCTGGGCACCACCTGGCGCACCGTGTGGCGAGCCATCGCACCGCTGCTGGAGGCGATGGCCGCCGATGAGACCCGCTTCGCCGGGGTCACCGCCCTCGGGGTCGATGAGCACGTGTGGCACCACGTGTCGACCAAGCCGATCGAGGCCGGCGGCCGGGGTCCCAAGGAGCTGACCGGCATGGTCGACCTGACCCGCGACCAGCGCGGACGCGTCCGCGCACGGCTGCTCGACCTCGTCCCCGGACGGACCGGTGCGGCCTATGGCGGCTGGCTGACCGACCGCGGGGAGGTCTTCCGGGCCGGCATCACCGTAGCCACCCTGGACCCCTTCCACGGCTACAAGAACGCCATCGACGACCACCTCGCCGACGCCGTCGCCGTGCTGGATGCCTTCCACGTCGTCAAGCTGGGCAACGACGCCGTCGACGAGTGCCGCCGCCGGGTGCAGAACGACATCCACGGTCACCGCGGCCGCGCCGGTGACCCGCTCTACGGCATCCGCAACCTCCTGCGCGCCGGCGAGGAGAACCTCACCGACCGACAGTGGGCCCGGCTACGCGCAGCGCTGGCCGCCGACGAGCGGCACGTCGCCGTCGAGGTCGCCTGGTCCTGCGCCCAGCTGCTACGCGCGGCCTACGCCCACCCCAAGACCACCCTGGGCCGCAGCCTCGCCCAGACCGTCCTGGCCACCTTTCCGACCTGCCCGGTGCCCGAGGTCGCGCGACTGGGACGGACGCTGACCCGCTGGCGCACCGCGTTCCTGGCCTACTTCGACACCGACCGCGCCAGCAACGGCGGCACCGAGGCCATCAACGGCCTCATCGAACTCCACCGACGCGTAGCCCGCGGCTTCCGCAACCACACCAACTACCGACTCCGCATGCTCCTCATCGGCGGCGGACTCACCAGCCCCCACCTCAAGTAAGAAGAGCCCCATTGCACGACTTCGCCCAGAACCAGATCTGGTGCGCGATCGTGGCGCTGGCCTGCGACCTCACCGCCTGGATGCAGACCCTCGCCCTCACCGGACACCCCGGCCACGAACAGGCCCGACGCTGGGAACCCAAGCGGCTGCGGCACCGGCTGTTCTCCATCCCCGCGCGAGCCGCGCGCACCGGCCGCCGCAGACTGCTGCACCTGGCCGCGACCGCGCCCTTCACCGCGCTGGTCCTGGCCGCGCTCGACGCCCTCGCGCGGCTCACCGCCCCACCGCCGAGGGCCGCGACCGGCTGACCGCCGGCCCCTACCTCAACGACCCCAAGGACCCGACCGGCACGTGGACCCGGCGCCCACCCGAACGACATCGGGCGAACCGTCACACCCCGATGCGATCCTCACGCCCACGCGGGGCAAGAACCCCGACGACAAACACACGGGACAAGATCACGAAAGTTCGAGGCTAGCCCTTCTCATCCGCAGCCCTAGGTGAAATAAGACCGCCTTCTGTTCGCAGCCATATTGCAACGTTCGGCAACTCACGCTGCAGGTCGCGTGCGATACGTACACTGAGCGGCTCACCTGGTTGAAACGCCCTCGGGGACCTGCCAGCGTCCGGATCGTGGTCCCATCCGACCTGCCATTCTTTTAATCGTTCGATCATCTTCTCGGAGACCCCTAGCCGACGGAGTGCGTCCCCGCCGATATTTCCCGACTCCTCAGAGTCGGCGCCAACCCATACCGGCAGGGTGACCCCGAACTCAGGCATCAGGATGATGCTCTTCGGGTGGAACAATTCGGCGCTAGTCATTTACCAATCCCAAGATAAGGAGCTGGGCAGGTCGGCCGTGAGGGCGATCCACGGCCGACCTGCCACTAACGTGTCCTCAGACCTCCCTAACGACCGCCCGGACAATACCCCTCGTAAGCGGTGATTACCTTTCTGCTCACCGCCCCTACGGAAACACACCACGTTGATGTGCCCACCAGGCGCATGTGGCGATCGTAATAGTTCATCTGCTTCTGGTAATTGTAGGCGTTGTTTCCAGGCCGGTATAGAACCTTGTCTGGATACTGCAACGCTTGCCCAAGCACCTGCTGGAGGATGCGGTCACGGTCCGACCCAACCTTGGTGGCCACCTTTTGGAAGTCGTTTGCGTGACCGTAAAGGATATGCCGATAACCCCGCGTGTCGTCGCCACCACACACCAGAGTCGTCTTACCGCCCCGGTAACCCGGCCCGCCGGCATTTCGAGGCGCCTTGGCGGTGCTGAATGAGTCGATTGCGGTATTGCGTGGCTTGTTAGCGGGACAGGAGTAGGTCCAGGCGTTGCCATCTATATCCGTCTTGTTGATCGGGTCGGCCGGATACGAATAGGCGTTCTCGTTGCCGCCCTCGACAGGATCGACAGACAAGAATGTTCCGGTAGCAGGGTTGTACGGCCGAGCGCCCATTTGAACCACTGCAACAGACCCGGCATGCTCCGTGCCGCGCTGATACTGCCCCAGCCAGCCAAAGTCAAAATCTCCAGGCTGATTGTCCGGCAAGCCGTCGTTACCAGTTGTGAGGGCCTCACCAAACGGTCCGAACGTACGGATTGCACCCTTTTGCTTACCAGCGTTATCCGTAGTGAGACTAAGATCGCCACGGACGGTGGGATGATCCCACGTTCGATTAGCGGTGTCAGGCGCCCAGGTGAAGATTACGCCGCCGGGCAGGGCGATCGTCCGTGTCATCAGCCTGAGATCGGTAGCCAGCACCAAATCTGCAGTGTCACCGGACCCCGTGTACCCGTACCGGAGATCAGTGAAAGAGTCACCCGCGCTGGTAGTGCGGCGAACTATGCGGTCCGTGGCATCCCGCTGATAAGTGACGTTTGCGGGGTCGGAGCCGTCTACCTGCAGTCCGATGTTGCGTCCCGACCCATCCCACTTCAGTTGGGTGGTCGCGCTGTTTTGGGTGTACGCAACGGTGTTGCCAGATGCGTCGTAGGAAATACCGGTAATAGCAGCAGCACCGAGCGTGCGTAGAAGACGGTCGGCTGAGTCGTAGCAGTACTTTGTCTCTGTCGTTCCACTGCTGCTGGTGTCCGTCATGCGCACGCGGTTGGTGTTCGCACCGGCCGTTGCCTTAGTCCCTGCAGGACATGACGCATCCGCCGCTGAAGAATAGTCGTAGGTGTAGTGGTGATTAGTAACCCATGCATCGATCAAGCGACCGGCAGCGTCGTAGGAGAAGTTCGGCCCGGTTGCTCGTGCATCAATGCCGTTCAACGACTCATCGAGTACCGTCCCTGCCCGGCTTCTCGTAACAGCTGACGTGACGCTCACTCCGTCAGCCGTCCGCCAAGTCTCTGAAACCAATATTCCGCTATCGCTTCGGTTCATGGCAGTGAGCGCAGATCCGTTGCTATAAGTGACCGATGCCAGCTCACCAGCACCGTTGTAGCTGCTGGTGGCGAGAACACTCCCTCCCATGCTTACCGTGAGGGTCCGGCCGGCATCGTCATAGGTGTACGTCAATTGCTGCTGCGCATCCGCCGAGTTCGGAGGCGTGACGATCTCAGACGTTTGCCGCCCGACTCGGTCGTATGAAATCTGGGTTATCACACCAATCGCGTCGACGGAACGTACCACTCGTCCGAGCAGATCGACCGTGGTCTGAAGAGTGCCAGCTGAGTCGCTGACTGAAGACGTAAGCGGGTCCCCGTTCACCGAATACTGCATCGACACGGTTCGCGCACCGCCACTGGTTCCAGTCGGGTAGGTGCGGCTTGTGACACGCCCCCGGCCATCATAAGTGGTGCATTCCCAGCCAATCCGGCTCTTCCCGGTTCCTGGTGAACGGTCCCGCTGAGAAGGGTGTTCACGCTGCCGTCCGGGCGGCGCTGGCGAGGAGGATACGGGCGCGGTAGTTGGCCGGGTTGCGGTAGCCGCGGCCGGTGCGCTTGATCTGCTTGATGCCGGTGTTGGCGGCCTCGGTGCGGGCGTTGGTGGCGCCGGTGACGATGAGCACCTCGATCGCGTCCCACCAGGTGTCGATGGTGGCCCAGAGCCGGTCGGTCTCGGGCATGTTCGCGGCCAGCACGAACGCGCCGAGCCGCATCCTGTGCTCGGCGGCCTCGGCCAGTGAGCCGCTGGTCAGCAGCCGTCGCAGCTGTTCTTTCACGCCCCAGGCGGCGCCGATCTGGTCGGTGGGATCGTCCTCGCGCAGGGTGGCCTTCAGCCGTGCCAGCGCACGGGGGCTCAGCGTGTCCCCGGCGCGCAGCAGCAGCCGCCGGTTGGCCCAGGCAGGGTCGACGCCCCGGCCACGGCGGCCCTTGCGGTCCCGGACGATCCGTTGCCGCACGGCTGTGACCATGTCGTTGGCCAGTTTCACCACATGAAACGCATCGACGCTCACAGCGGCCTGCGGCAGGTGCTCGCGCAGCGCCTTACGGAACGCCGCCGACGGGTCGATCGCCACCACCTCGACCGCGTCCCGCCACGCCTGGCTGCGGGCGGCGAGCCAGGCCCCGACGCCGGCGGAGTCGCGGCCGTCGACCACGCCGAGCACCCGGCCGGTGTCGGCGTCGACCAGCGTGGTCATCCACGGCTCGTAGCGCCGCCAGCTCCCGTCGGTCTGGCGGAAGAACCGCACCGACCGGTAGCGGTGCTCATCGACCCCGAGCCGGCGCACGAGCACGTCGTCGGGATCGGCGAGCAGGTCGGCGGCGGCGCCGAGCATCGAGGCGACCAGCCACCACGACACCCGGTGAGCACGGGCGACTTCGCTGGCCGCCCGGCCGGAGACCACCACCGCGGCGACCAACGCCTGACACAGGCGCGCGGTCGACCGGGCGTAGGCCGGCACCTGGTCGGTGACCTCGCTGAACGTGCCACGCGAACAGCGGTACTCATCGCAGAACCAGCGGCGCTTCACCCACATCACCTCCACCGGCCCGGCCACCGGCAGATCGCGCAGCCGCTGCCGGCGGACCGAGTGCACCCGTGTCGCGAGCACTCCACAGACCGGGCAGCCCGGCGGCGCGGTCGTCTCCACCTCGATCCGGCGGACGCCGCCGTCGGCATCGACGGCGCTCAGCACGCGGTAGTCGGGCAAGTTGAAGATCGCGCTCGCAGCATCCCGCTGCGAGCCCGTAGGCTCGAACACGGCTCGTGGACCTCATCTGGCGTTGGTGTCTCAGCAACACCCATCCCAGCAGGACCACGGGCCCTCAACGTCTCCGGGTCAAGATCACGACTTCCGGCTCACGTCTTGCCCCTCACCAGGAACCGCGAAGAGCCCCTTTGCCTGCGGGAGATCCCCTCAGAAACGGCGATGGACTCGATGACGTCGTGCAGCCGAGCGGCACGCCGGGAAATCAAGGCAGCCGCCGGGCTAGTCCCAGCGATAAACGTCTCTGTCCCGTGCGCGGGCGCCGCCACCCGGATCCCGGGACCGTTGGCAGACCGACCCGTGAAGACGATTGCATCCTGCGGCACGACACCGCCTCGGAACACGACGCGGCCACCATCGGTAGCTAGATCAGGCTTAATGCTGCGCCGGTACCCCCGTCCGATGGGCGAGATTGGACTGATGCACCGCAACCCATCGCTTGGGTCGACGCCGTATCCGCGTGCCGGCTCGTCTGACCGGTCCTGATGAACGGCGCCCACTGTGAGCGAATTGACCGACTCCGCAGGAGCGAGCAGTCGACGGTCATGCTGCTGACGGTGCAGCGCCTCAAGCGTAGCGATGCGCCGCTCATCGCCCTCGAGGGCAGCGATGGTCACTGACGTCGCCGGGGCAAGGTTGAGGTGCGGATGGTTCCCGGCTGACACGATTACCAGTACGCCGTACTCGTAGCTCAACCAGTCAATCATCCGCGCCCAGGAGGACAGGATGGTGTCGAAGGGCGATGCCGGGTCACCGGCCGAGATGTTGACCACCGCAATGCCCTCGCCGACAGGCGCCTGTCCATCTGACCCATCGAACAGCTCACGGAACGTTCGCCACATGAGATCAGGAACCAGGGCGTCAGATGGGAGTTCTTCGACGCGATCCGCAGTGTCGTCCGCCGGCGTGAGCACCGGGCGGACGAGCACCGGGCGGTTCGCCGGAGGCTCGTCGGCGCTGCGGTCCCCCCACACGGCGACGGAGGTCATCCACGTCCCGTGCCGAAGTTCATCGACCGTAGCTCGGCTAGTGAGATCATCCGGATCGTGGACAACCACCCGACCGGAAAGCAGCGGGTGATTTGCCGCAGGCACCCCGTCCAGTAGGCACAGAACCGGTTCGCCTGAAGGCTCTGCGCGGGCTAACACGTCCGGGGCGGCAGTGATCTCACCGGCGATCGGTAGAGCCTGCCCCGCGATGCGCAGATACATGACGTTCGCCGACCGAACGACGCGAACCGCGTCGTAATTGCCCGACGCGAGCAATCTCAGCAGTTGAGTCGGGACCATGCACTTCAGACCGTGATAGCCAATCTGGTCGATGATGGCGCTCGAAAGGACATCCCCACCTGCCTCTCTGACAAGGGTGGTGACCTCCTGCTGACTGAGCTGCCGCGCGGTCTGGCTGTGGCGATACCAGAGCTCGATCTCAAGCGTGTGCGGCCGATCATCAATCCGACCGGCGAAGTACTCATCCCAGTCGATGGACCTCAGACGGTCCTGAGGCCCCCAGGGCCGGATGTCCCGCAGGTGGGTGAAGAGGTCACGCAACGGCGACAGCCCATGCGCTACCTCACCCGACGACCGCCAGGCGCGCCATAGCGAGAGCAGGTTGTCGAAGGCCCGCTGATCGGCACAGACAGCGTGGAGACACGACGTGATGAACGGGTTGCGCGGTTGCTGGCTCAGCAGCTGGAACTCTGCCGTAGGCTCCATAGCATCTTCGGCTTCGAAAAGGATCTCGATGCCGATCCTGCTAGCAACAGCGCTGAGATCTATCTGCTCGTCCAAACCCTCGAACACGAGGACAAGCTGCGGATCGGCGACGTGGATCGACTCGGCCAACTGAACTTGCTCACCCAACGCAGCCGTCGCCTCGTCGAAGCGGGCATCCAGTCGACGGGACTGACCATCGGGATCGGCAAATCGAACCCGCCCACCTCCTCCTCGGCGAGGAGCGATGGCCCGAGGCGGTGCGGTCCGCCCGACGATGACCGGCCGGGCTGTCGACACGGCACCCGGCGGTTCCGTCACCCTCCACTCACCTGAGTCCGGCGCGACCACTCAGCGAGTACGTCGTTTACCACTGCGGCCTCGTTGGGCTCTGGGCCCGACAGGATCGACCGGCGCTGCACGTCCAGCGCGAACTCCTCCAGTTCAGCGAAGCTGAGGCGGCCCAGTCGATCAGCGATGGTGCGAGGCGAGAGCCCGAGGTGCATCCCGGTTCGGGTGGACCATGCTTGCAACCATTCGATCTTGCCGGCTCTCGTTGGAAGTGGAAGTTCTAGCCGGATCTGCATCCGGCGCCAGACCGCCCGGTCGAGCAACTCAGCATGGTTGGTCGCCGCGATCACGATGACGTGACTAGGAAGCCGGTCCACCTGAAGCAGTAGTGAGCTGACAACCCGCTTGATCTCGCCCGTCTCGTGTGTGTCCCCACGCTCTTTCGCCACTGCATCGAACTCATCGAAAAACAGTACGCATGGACGCACCCTGACCGCGTCGAACAATGCCTCCAGCCGCGAAGCGGTCTCACCGAGGAAGCTGCCGATGAGACCTTCGTACCGGACGGTTAAGAACGGCACGGCCAATTCGGTCGCGATCACCTCAGCCAACGAAGTCTTGCCGCCACCCGGCGGACCAACAAGGAGGACTCGATGGCGCGGTTCGATCCCGTGGCTGCGGAGCAGATCCCGGCGATGGTGCTCTTCGATGAGCTGGCCCACGACGTGACGAGCGTGCGACGACAGCACCTGCCCCCCGAGACGCCGGTGCGGGTCTTGTTCGTGGAACAGCCCTTGAGCGGCTGTATCCCTCGCCAAGGAAGTCACAGGGGCCGACGGGCCAGGCCGGCGTCGCCTCAGCGCCTCGGTGAGCTGAGAAGCGAGCACCCCGTGCTTCTTGTTCTCCTCTTCGGCGATCAGGGCTTCTGCCGCCCGTCGGAAAGCGAGGTCGTCACCCCCCGCCCCGGACTGCACCAGCGCAAGGAGCAGGTCCGCACGAGCCATGCTCCAGACCTCCTGCCAAACACGCCCACCGTGGCCTATGACCTTATCGGCTGGGGCACCGACGACTTCGAGCCCACCAACGCGGCATTGCGGTGCGGCACATCCTGCGGACTCGACCGCATGATGGACAGTCGCTGACCTCTGCGGATGCTGATGTGCCATCGCAGGTCAGTCCGGCCCCATGAAGCCGGGTCGCAGGCCCGGCGAGTACACCTACTAGGACTACACGCAGCTGCGCTTCCCGCGCCGCGAGGGCATGCGCATCGACTTCGCCCTCTGCTCCCCCGCCCTGGCCGAGCGGGTCACCGGCGCGGGGATCGACCGCCAGGAGCGCAAGGGCAAGGGCGCCAGCGACCACGCCCCGGTGGTCGTCGACCTCGCCGACTGAACCCGCTGCTCAGCCCGCCGCGGGCGGGGTGAGCAGGCCGATGATCTCGCCGACCGAGCGGCCGCGCTCCATCGGGTGGCGCAGCGGCTGGTCGGGGGGGACCGGGCGGAGCAGGCCTGCGCGCACCTGCGCGGCCACGGCATCCTGGCCGTCGAGTCGGTGCCGGGCGACCCCGCCGCCGTCCGGGAGCGGCTGCGGACGGCGCTCCTGGCCCGCTACCCGGAGGCGACGGGCTCGGTCGTCTTCTGGACGGCGGACGACGACGACGCCTTCGCCGCGACGGGTGACCTCACCCGGCCGCTGACCCTCGTGCACGACGGCCCGCGCACGGGTGCGGCCGCGCAGGCGGCGTTCACCCGGTTCGGGTTCTGCGTCGCCCCGGGTCCGGCGGACCGCACGCTGCAGGTGTCCCCGGCGCACTGACCACGGCGCACTGACCACGGCGGGCGGGGCAGCGGGGGGAAGCAGGCCCCACCCGGACGTGTTGGTACCGGTGATGCCTCCCGCACCCGCCCCCACCCGCGTCTGGACGCCCTCGCGCGTCCTGGTCACCCGCTCCGCCGCGGCGCTGCCGTACGGCCGGCGGGTGCTCGAGCGCGTGCAGGCGGCGGGGGTCGCCGACGTCCGGGTGCTGGCCGGTGACCGGCTGCCCAACCTGCGCGGGGACGGCGACCGGGCCGCTTTCATGGCCGCCAAGGACACCCTCGCCGTGGTGGTGGGCGCGCCCTCGAAGCGGAAGCTGCAGCCCATCCCGCCCTCGGCGGACTGGCGCTTCGACCTGGCCGAGGGCTGCCCCGCGCACTGCCAGTACTGCTACCTGGCCGGGTCGCTGAGCGGGCCGCCGATCACCCGGGTGTTCGCCGACCTGCCCGACGTCCTCGCCTCGCTGTCCGGGTACGTCGGCCGCGGGGCGGTCACCTCGGGCACCGCGGAGCGCGGCCACGAGGGGACGACGTTCGAGGCGTCCTGCTACACCGACCCCGTGGCCATCGAGCACCTCACGGGCGGGCTGGCCGAGGCCGTCACCTTCTTCGGCACGCACGCCTGGTCCGGGCCGGTGCAGCTGCGGGCGACCACGAAGTTCGACGACGTCGAGCCGCTGCTGGACCTCCCCCACCGCGGCCGCACCCGGCTGCGCTTCTCGGTCAACGCCGCCACGGTTGGCCGACGGTTCGAGGGCGCCACCTCCCCCGTGCCGGCCCGGGTCGCGGCGCTGGGCCGGGTCGCCGAGGCGGGCTACCCGGTCGGGCTCACGGTGGCGCCGATCATGCCGGTGGCGGACTGGCGCACCGAGTACGGCGAGCTGTTCGACTTCGTGGCCGCCGTCCTCCCCGCCGGCGCGGACCTCACGGTCGAATGCATCACCCACCGGTTCACGCCGGGCAGCAAGACCACCCTGCTCGACTGGTACCCGCGCACGAAGCTGGAGATGGACGAGGACCTGCGCACCCAGAAGCGCGGGAGGTTCGGCGCGGTCAAGCACGTCTACCCCAAGCCCGTGATGGGCGAGCTGCGCGGCTGGTTCACCGACGCGGTGGCCCAGCACCTGCCCGGGGCACGGTTCCTGTACTGGACCTAGGCTCGCTCCTCGTGCTCGTGCTGCTGCCGCCCTCGGAGACCAAGCACGCGGGGGGCTCCGGTGCCCCGCTGGACCTCTCCGCGCTGACCGCCGCCGACGCGCTGACCGGGGTGCGGTCGCGGCTGGTCGACGCGGTCGTCGCGCTGGCCGCCGACGTCCCGGCGTCGCGGGCCGCGCTGGGCCTCTCGCCGAAGCAGGACGAGGAGGTGGCCCGCAACGCCGCGCTGCGCACCGCCCCCTCCATGCCGGCCATCCAGCGGTACACCGGCGTGCTGTACGACGCGCTCGACGTCGGCACGCTGACGACGGCGCAGCGCGCGAAGGCCGATGCCCGGCTGGCGGTGGGGTCGGCGCTGTTCGGCGTCGTCCGGGCCGGGGACCCGATCCCGGCCTACCGGCTGTCGTCGGGGTCCCAGCTGCCCGGGCTGCCCACCCTCCGCACGCTCTGGAAGCCGGCCCTCTCCCCCGTGCTGGCCGACCACGACGGCCTGGTGGTCGACCTGCGCTCGGGTGGTTACCAGGCACTGGCGCCGGTCCCGGGTGCAGTGACCGTCGACGTGCTCAGCGAGCGGGCCGACGGCACCCGGGCCGTGGTCAGCCACTTCAACAAGGCGCACAAGGGCCGGCTGGCCCGCCACCTGGTCACCAGCCGGGCCGAGCCGGCCGACACCACCGCGCTGGTCGGCCTGCTGCGCCGGGGCGGGTTCCACGTGGAACGTGCGCGCGGCTCGGACGCACTGACCCTGGTGGTGCCCGCCTAGCTGTCGCGCTCGGTGTCCAGGCGGTGCAGGTCGAGGGCGACGAACACCGCCAGCCGCCGGTCGGGGTCCTCCAGCACGTCGCCCACCTCGGTGCGCAGCCGCGCCAGCCGCTGGCGGAACGTGTTGTGGTGCAGGAACAGCTGCCGGGCCGCCTCGGTGACGTTGCCGTTGGCGGCCCGGAAGGCCCGCAGCACCCGTCGACCCTCCGCCGCGGCGGGGGTGTCGTCGGCCACCGAACCGAGCACGTCCCGCGCGTAGGACCGGCGCTCGTGCTCGGGCAGCTGGAACAGCAGCCGGTTGACGCCCAGGTCGTCGAAGCGGGTGACCCGGTTCGCCGAACCCAGCGCCCGCCCCACCACGGCGGCGCGCAGTGCCTGGCGGTGCGCGCCGGCGAAGCTGCGGACGTCGTCCACCGGCCGACCGGCCCCGATCGACAGCGGCACGTTGACGCGGCGGTACATGGCCCGCTGGAGGCGGTCCAGGTCGACCCCGGCGCCCACCAGCACCACGATCGACCCCTCGTGGACGACGACCACCCCGCGCTCGTCGACCGCCCGCACCGCCGGCTCCACCGCCTGGGCCAGCCGCTGCAGACCGGCGACGGCCACCGCGCGACCGAAGGGCACCAGCACCAGGAAGACCGCCGACCGCGCCGGGAACGCCGCCAGCCGCCGACTGCGCCGCACCGCAGCCTCGCGGGCGGCCAGGTCCTCCCCCAGCAGGGCGCTGAGCATCCGGCCGGCCGGCGCGTCGGCCCGCTCCTCGCCCAGCTGGAGGCGCAGGGCGAGCACCAGCACCGGCACGACCGCCTCGACCAGCTCGCGCTGGGCCTCCCCGAGGGGCCGGCCGACCCACAGCACCCCCATCCGCCGGCCACCCAGCAGCAGGGGCACGGGTTCGGGTTCGGTGGCGGCGACCGGGCCGTCGGCCGCTCCCCCGTCACCGGTGGCCAGCTCCCGGCCCGTGGAGTCGGCGACGGTGACCTCGCAGCCCAACGCCGCGGCGAGCCGGTTCACCACCACGACCAGGTCCAGGTCGCCGACCAGCAGCTCGCCCACCGGGTCGCGCCGCGGGAGCGCGGCCTGCAGCCGCGCGGCGACCTCGGCCGCGTCCCCGGTCCCCCACAGCACCGTGGCGCCGGCCCGCCCGGCCAGCGCGAGCACGTCGGGCGGCGGGACGACGACCCGGTCGGCGGGCGTCACCACCGCGACGCCCACCGGCGCGCCGGGCGCCGACCACGGCGCCGCGGCGTCCAGCAGGGGGCCCAGCAGGCCGGGCAGCGACGGCAGCGCTGCGCCACGGCGAGGCGCCGTCCAGGGCAGCAC
Source organism: Klenkia sesuvii (assembly GCF_037083825.1). Classification (NCBI taxonomy): domain Bacteria; kingdom Bacillati; phylum Actinomycetota; class Actinomycetes; order Geodermatophilales; family Geodermatophilaceae; genus Klenkia; species Klenkia sesuvii. The sequence continues at coordinate 28,999 of NZ_JBAPLU010000005.1, read as the reverse complement.
GAGCAGGGTGCCCGGGACGACGGGCTCACCGCCGGGCACCTCCGCGGGGTCGCCCAGCAGCCGGACGACGGCCACCGGCCGGGCCGCACCCGGACCCCAGACCACGACCGCGAGCCCGACGGCGGCCGCGACCTCGCGCGCGCTCAGCTCCACCGCGTCGCCATCCCCCACCCTGTCCGCCCGCGCCGACTGCACGTCGTGTGCGGGAGCATCATGACCGTGCACACCGTGCCCGTCATCGACCTCACCCCCGGCCCGGCGGCCACCGCCGACCTCGTCGGCCAGGCGTGCGCCGACGTCGGCTACTTCCAGATCACCGGTCACGGCATCCCCCGCCCTCTCCTGGCGGAGCTCTTCGCCGTCACCCGGCGCTTCTTCGCCCTGCCCCCCGAGGTCAAGCAGCAGGTCGCGCAGCCGGCCGCCGACCAGGTGCGGGGCTGGTCGGGCGCCGGCAGCGAGGGGATCACCTACTCCCTCGACGAGGAGTCACCCGCCGACCTGAAGGAGAAGTTCGACATCGGGACGGTCGACCCGCGCCCTGGCCCGCCGACCGGCCCGCACCACGCGCCCAACCTGTGGCCGGCCGGGCTGCCGAGGTTCCGCGAGACCTGGGAGGCCGCGCACCGGGAGTTCAGCCGGGTGGACACGGCCGTCCAGCGCTGCGCCGGCCTCGCGCTGGGTCTGGGCCCTGACGCGCTCACCGCGCACTTCACGCAGCCGGTGAGCATGCTGCGGGCCCTGTACTACCCCGACCAGCCCGAGCCGCCCCTGCCCGGTCAGCTGCGGGCCGGGGTGCACTCGGACTACGGGGCCTTCACCCTGGCCGTGGCCGAGGACCGGCCGGGGGCGCTGCAGGTGCTCGACCGGGGTGGCGAGTGGACCGACGTCCCGGTGATCCCCGGGGCCGTGCTGGTCATGCTGGGCGACCTGCTCACCGAGTGGACCGACGACCGCTGGCCGGCGACGCTGCACCGGGTGGTCAACCCACGCCGTGACCAGGCCATGGACGCCGACCGGCTGGCCTTCGCCTTCTACAGCCACCCCGACCCCGAGGCGTCGTTGCACGTGCTGCCAGGGTTGCCCGGTGGCGACCAACCGCCACCACCGGGCACCCCGACGGCCGGCGAGCACCTGCGCGACAAGTACGTGCGGCAGACCTCCTTCGGCCCGCACCGCTGACCGGGTCAGTCGTCCAGCCGCAGGTGGTTGATGCGGAAGACGTGCCCGTCGGGGTCGGCGAGCACCGCTTGCCAGGCGCCGTAGTAGGTCTCCGCCGGCGGCGCGAGCACCGTCGCGCCGTGCGCGGTCGCCCGGTCGGTCAGCTCGTCGACCTCCTCGATGCTGGCGGCCTCGAAGGTGAGGAAGGTGTCGACGCCCACCGAACCGGGGGCGGGCTCGGTCAGGTGCAGCAGCTCGTAGGCCTTCGGGCCGCTGAACCCCAGCACGGTGGGGCCGATGCGCAGACCCCGGAAGTGCGGGCTGGCCAGCGACGCGACCTCCGGCAGCCCGAACACGTCGGCGTAGAAGGCGACCGAGCGGTCGGGCTCGGCGACCAGCAGGCTGGTGAACGAGAGCGAGATCGTCATCAGACCGACGCCGCCTGCTCGGCGAACTGCTCGTAGCGGTAGGGGTTCTCCGCGACGACCTGCTCGGCGTTCTCGGCGGTGACCATGACCTGGTCGACCTGGTTGTCGAAGGTGACGTCGCCGCCCTCGATGGCCGCCCGCACCGCCTGGGTGACCAGCAACCCGGTCTGCGCGGCCGAGTAGTAGCGGCTGGCCGACAGGTAGGGCGTGGCCAGCCACTCGAACATCTCGTCGTCGGCGTCGCTGGAGACGTGCGCGATGCCGTCGATGCCGTTGGCCTCGAGGTAGGCGGCGATGCCGTTGGACATCGAGGCGGCGTAGGCCACGATCGCGGTCACGCCGGGGTTGGCCTGCAGGCCCGACTCCACGATCGAGGTCGCCGTGTCGCGGGCGAAGAAGCCCTGCTCCCGGACGACCACGGTGAACCCGCTGCCCTCCAGCGCCTCGTCGAGCCCCTCGTCGATGCGCTCGGAGAAGCCCTGGCCGACGATGCCCTGCACCACGATGACCGGGCCGGGGGTGGCGTTCTCCTTGAGCCACTCGCCGATCATGCGGCCGCCCTCGACGGAGTCCAGGTCGGCGACCCCGGTGAAGTACTCGTCGGCGTCGCTGGGACCCGGCCAGAGGGCGTTGCCCACCGGTACGCCCTGCTGCTGGGCCAGCTCGGCGGCCCGGGCGATGGTGGCGGCGTCGGCGGGCAGCGTGACGAAACCGGCGATGCCCTGGCTCAGCAGGTTCTGCACGTTGCCCAGCTCGGTGCTGGAGTCGAAGTTGTTCTGGACGCCGACGAAGCCGTAGGAGGTGCCCTCCAGCGCCTTGAGCACACCCTCGGCCACGTAGCTGGAGTAGGCGTTGTTGCCGTTCAGCGACAGGCCGATGGTCTGCCCGGCCCCGACGCCGTCGCCGGAGCCGGACCCCGAGCCCGAGCCCGAGGAGTCGCCGCCGCAGGCCGCCAGCAGGCTGCTCAGGGCCAGGCCGCCGCCGACGGCGCCGCCCAGCCGGAACAGGTCGCGTCGGCGTATCGGGGCCGAGAGGAGGGAGGGACGGGGGATGTCGGGCACGGGCGTCTCCTGCGGGCGGGGTGGGGTGGGGAGGACGTCGGACGGCGGTGTGCGACGGGTCGGGGTCAGCCGGCGGACCGGCGGGTGGCCGAGGGCAGCAGACGGCGGACGGCGGCACGGGCGGCCGGACCGGTGGGCACGCCACGTCCGCGGGCGGCGCGGGTGTCGGCCACGGCGGTGACGACGACGGCGAGGATGAGGATCCCGCCGGAGACCAGGCTCTGGTAGGCGCCGGGCACCTGCAGGAAGGTCAGCGCGGCGGTCACGGTGCCCAGCACCAGCACGCCCAGCGCGCTGCCGACCATGGTGCCGCGCCCGCCCGACAGCGCCGCCCCGCCGAGCACCGCGGCGGCGATGACGGCCAGCTCCAGGCCGGCACCGGCGCGGGGGTCGCCGGAGGCCAGCCGCGCCATCATCACCAGGCCACCGAAGGCGGCCAGGGTGCTGTTGAGGGTGAACAGCGCCACGATGTGCCGGCGCACCGGGACGCCGGCCAGGTAGGTGGTGGCCCGGCTGGACCCCAGGGCGTAGGTCGTGCGGCCGAACCGGGTCAGGTGCAGCAGCACCCCGACCACCAGCAGCGTGCCCAGCAGGAGCACCACCGGGGCCCGCACGCCGAACCACTCGCCGAAGCCCCAGCTGTCCAGCCCGTCGGCCACCGGGACCGGCTTGTTGTCGGCCAGCACGAGGGCCAGGGAGGCGAACACGCTCAGCCCGCCGAGGGTGAGGATGAACGGCGGGACGTCGAGGAAGGCGACCACCAGGCCCCACACCAGCCCGACGGCGACGCCGATGCCCAGCGCCGCGGCGATGACCGCGGTGTCGCTCCACCCGGCGGCGAACAGCTTGGCCGAGACGACGGCGACCAGGCTGACCAGGCTGCCGACCGAGAGGTCGATCTGGCCGCCGATGAGCAGCAGGGTCTGCCCGGCGACCAGGATCCCGAGCACCGCGACCTGGGACAGGATGTTCTGCACGTTGCCCGAGGTCAGGAACGCCGGGTTCTGGCTGTCGGTGTAGACCGAGACGGCGAGCACCGCGATGGCCAGCGGCAGCACGGTGCGCAGCGCGGCGGTGGTGCTGAACTGCAGGCGGTAGGGCAACCGGTCGCTGCGGGCCGCCGGTGGCGCCTCGACGTCCGGGGCGGCCGGGTTGGTCGCGTCGGTCGTGGTGGGCGTGCTCATGCCGCGGTCTCCTCGGGGGTGGGGGCCGTCTCCAGGGCGAACAGGCCGTCGGGGGTGGCCGCCGCGCCGTCGACCTCGGCGACCAGGTCGCCGTCGCGCAGCACCAGCACCCGGTCGGCGAGGGCGCAGATCTCCTCGTAGTCGCTGGACACCACGACGACCGCGACGCCCTCGGCGGCCAGGTCGAGCAGCTGGGCGTAGATGTCGAACTTGGCGCCGACGTCGACCCCGGCCGTGGGTTGGTCGAGCACCAGCACCCGGCACTCGGCCAGCAGCCAGCGGGAGAACACGACCCGCTGCTGGTTGCCGCCGGACAGGGTGCGCACGGGGCGGCCCGGGTCGTCGGCCTTCACCCGGCCGGCGCGCAGCGCGGCCCAGGCGGTGCGCCGGGCGGCGACCGGCCGGTGCAGCGCCCCCCGGCCGGCCGGGCCGACCAGCAGGTTCTCCGCGATCGCGCGCTCGAGCAGCAGGGCGTCGCGCTTGCGGTCGGCGGGCACGAACCCGACACCGGCGCGGGCGGCCGCCGTCCGGGAGCCCAGCCGGGCGCCACCGAGCTCGACCCGGCCCCCGGCGGGGGTACGGACGCCGGCCAGGCAGGCGGCCAGCTCCGAGGCACCGGCGCCGGCCGGGCCGGACAGCGCCAGCACCTCACCGGCCCGCACCTCGACGTCCAGCGGCCGGTGCCCGCCGGGCAGGGCGACCTGCCGGGCCGCGAGCACGACCGGGGCGTCGGCGGGGAGCGGGCGCCGGGGCAGCCGCACGTGCGCGACGTCGCGGTCGAAGATGTGCCGCAGCAGGCTGTCGTGGTCGGTCTCGGCCACCGGGGTGCGGTGCACCAGCCGGCCGTTGCGCAGCACCGTGGCCTCGTCGGCGAGGGCGAAGACCTCGTGCAGGTGGTGGGAGATGTAGAGCAGTGCCGTGCCGGCGTCGCGCAGCTGGCGCACCACCCGGAACAGGACGGTGACCTCGTCGCCGGCCAGCGAGGCGGTGGGTTCGTCGAGGACGACGACGGCAGCCGGGCGGGCCGTGGTGCGGGCGAGCTCGACCAGCTGCTGCTGCGCCGCGGTGAGGTCGCCGGCCCGGGCGCGGGCGTCGAGGTCGACACCGAGGGCGTCGAGGTGTTGCTGGGCCCGTTCCTGCACCCGCCGGGCGCTGACCGTCCGCAGTGCCGTGCGCGGCAGGGAGTCCAGCAGCACGTTGTGGCCCACCGACAGGTCGGGGGCGACGTGCCGTTCCTGGGGCAGCACCCGGACGCCGAGCCGGCGGGCGGCGGCCGGGGTGTGCTGACGCAGCGGGACGCCGCCGATGTGCACGGTGCCGGTGTCGGGCCGCTCGGCACCGGTCAGGATGCGGATGAGCGTGGACTTGCCGGCGCCGTTCTCGCCCAGCAGCGCGTGCACGGTGCCCGGGCGCACGGTGAGGGAGACGTCGTCCAGCGCCCGCACGCCGGGGAAGCCCTTGGAGACCCCGGCGCACTCGATCGCGGCGGTCACAGGTCCAGCACCAGCTCGGGCGTGACGGACCGGTCCACGCACAGCGCGATGCGGGCACCCTTGGCCTTCGCCCGGGGTGAGAGCACCGTGTTGCGGTAGTCCACGACGCCCTCCAGGACGGTGCTGACGCAGGAGCCGCAGGTGCCCTCGCGGCAGGTGAAGGGGACCGGCAGCACCTCCTCGACGACCTCGAGGAGGCTGCGGTCGGCCGGCACGGGGCGGGAGGTCCCGCTGCGCCGGAGGACGACGGTGAAGGGGCCGCGGACATCGAGATCCGCGGCGCCCTCCACCTGCTCGGAGGAGGCGCTCACGCCTTCTGGTGGGTCTTCTCGAACTTCATGGTCAGGTGGTCGCCGGAGGTGGTCGGGGCGTACCGGGGCTCCTCGCCGGCGGCCACGCAGGTGGGCAGCGGCTCGATGACCGCGTCGTAGTTGGGCTGGTGGAAGAAGACGATCGACATGCGCTCGGTGTCGGCCACGACGTCGCGCGGCGGGTTGGCCACGCGGTGCCGGGTCGAGATCCACTCGTCGTTGGTCCACTGCGCCATGAGGTCGCCGATGTTGACCACCAGGGCGCCGGGGATGACCGGGACGTCGACCCAGTCGCCGTCCTGGGTGAACACCTGCAGACCGCCGGGGGCGACCTCGGGCCGCACGATGGTGAGGCTGCCGTAGTCGGTGTGCGCACCGGCGCGCATCTGGCCCGGGGCCGGGGGCTCCTCCTGGTGCGGGTAGTGGATCGCCCGCAGCATCGAGATGTCCTTGTCGATCTTGTCCGCGAAGAAGTCCTCGGGCAGGTCCAGACCCAGCGCGAAGCCGCGCATGATCAGCCGGCAGAGGTCGTCGGCGGCCTCGAAGTAGCTCTCCCAGGCCTGCTGCATCCCGGCGGGGCTGCTGGGCCACTGGTTGGGGATGAAGTGCGGGCCGGCGTTCTCGATCGAGAAGTAGGGGTCGTCGCTGACCACGTGCGGGCCGACGTCGAACTTCTCGTGCAGGTCACCGGGGGCGCTGGTGTCCTCGTTGTAGGCGAAGGCCTGCTCGCCGACGGCGGTGTAGCCGCGGACGGTCTTGGGGTTGGGCTGGGCGACCTCGCGCTTGGTCGCCATCGGCTGGGCGAAGAACTCCTTGGCCGTGTCGTACACGCCGGCGACCAGCTCGTCGGGCAGGCCGTGGCCGGTGATCTGGAAGAAGCCGATCTCCCGGCAGGCGCCGTCGATCTCCTTGCCGACGGCCCGGCGGCGGGCGACGTCGTCGCTGCGCAGGTCGGTGATGTCGATGACCGGGACGACGTCCTGGATCACGGCGGTGTGGTCGCTCATGCCTGGCTCCTGGGGCGGTGCGGCGGGTGTCGTGACCAGGAGTCTTCAAGTCGGCCACCAGGTGGACAACGGGAGAACTGCACACTCCTGCCGTCCGTGCGCTGTGCGCACCGCACTGCCGAAACACCACCGCCACGAGCCGCGGAACGCGGCCGACACACGGACGCCGTCGCGGGCCGGCGGGGGGCACCACAGACTGGACCGCATGATCTTCATCTGCGTCCGATTCCCGGTGAAGCCCGAGCACGCCGACCAGTGGCCCGAGCTCACCCGTGCGTTCACCGAGGGCACCCGGGCCGAGCCGGGCAACCTCTTCTTCGACTGGGCCCGCAACGTCGAGGACCCGGACGAGTACATCGTGGTCGAGGGGTTCGCCGACGACGCCGCCGAGGCGCACGTGACCAGCGAGCACTTCAAGCGCGCCCAGGCCGAGCTGCCGCAGTACCTGGTGCGCACGCCGAAGGTGCGCAACATGCTCATCGAGGGCGAGCACTGGGACGACCTCGGCGAGTTCACCGTCTCCTGAACGCGTGCGTGCCCCCGACCCGGTGGGGTCGGGGGCACGCGAGGGTCGATCAGAGCTTGGCGGTGTCGATCACGAAGCGGTACCGGACGTCGGAGGCGACGACGCGCTCGTAGGCCTCGTCGATCTGGTCGCCGCCGATGACCTCGACGTCGGCGCCCAGGTGGTGCTCGGCGCAGAAGTCGAGCATCTCCTGGGTCTCGCGGATGCCGCCGATCTTCGAGCCGGCCAGCGAGCGCCGGTTCTGGATGAGCGAGAAGGCGGCCTCGGTCATCGGCTGCTCGGGGGCGCCGACCTCGACCAGCGTGCCGTTGACGCGCAGCATGCCCAGGTAGGCTTCGAGGTCGAGGTTCGCCGACACCGTGTTGACGATGAGGTCGAACTCGCCCTTCAGCGTCTCGAAGGTCTCCGGGTCGCTGGTGGCGTAGTAGTGCTGGGCGCCGAAGCGGAGACCGTCCTCCTGCTTCTTCAGCGACTGGGACAGCACGGTGACCTCGGCGCCGAGGGCAGCCGCGATCTTGACGCCCATGTGGCCCAGCCCGCCCAGGCCGACGATGGCGACCTTCGTGCCCGGGCCCGCACCCCAGTGCTTGAGCGGGGAGTACAGGGTGATGCCGGCGCACAGCAGCGGGGCGGCGGCGGACAGCTCGATGCCCTCGGGGATGCCGAGGACGTAGTTCTCGTCGACGACGATCTGCTCGGAGTAGCCGCCGTCGGTGGGCTTGCCGTCCTGCATGCCGCCGTAGGTGCCGGTCTCGCCCTTCAGGCAGTACTGCTCCTCGCCGGCCCGGCAGTTCTCGCACTCGCGGCAGGAGTCGACGAAGCAGCCGACGCCCACGCGGTCGCCGACCTCGTACGTGGTGACCTCCGACCCGACCTCGGCGACGGTGCCGGCGATCTCGTGGCCGGGCACCAGCGGGTAGTTCGCGGCACCCCACTCGTCGCGGGCGGTGTGGATGTCGCTGTGGCAGATGCCGGCGTAGGCGATCTCGATGCGGACGTCGTGCGGGCGGACGTCGCGGCGCTCGATGGTCGTGCGCTCGAACTTGCCACCGGCGGAGGCGGTGGCCCGGGCGGTCACGGTCGTGGGCACAAGGGTCTCCTCGGGTCGACTACGGGGATGTCGTGGTCCCTACCCGAACCCATTGCGCGCAATGCATGTGGCGACCGGCGTCACAGCTCCTTCTGGAACCAGGCGGTGTCCACCCAGCGGTCGAACTTCCGGCCGACCTCGCCGAACGTGCCGACGTGGGTGAACCCGAAGGAGCGGTGCAGGGCCTCCGACGCCGGGTTCGGCTGCGCGATGACCGCCACCGCCCGGTGCAGCCCCTCCCCCGCCAGCGCCTGGAGCAGCGCCCCGTAGAGCGCACGGCCCAGGCCCTGACCGGTGGCGCCGGGCGCCAGGTAGATGCTCGTCTCGACGGTGGCGTCGTAGGCCGGCCGGGCGCGGAACGGTCCGCTGGCCGCGAAGCCGACCACCGCGCCGTCCCGCTCGGCGACCAGCACCCGGTGCCGGCCGCCGGGGTGGGCGGCGAGCCAGGCCGCGCGGTCGGCCTCGGTGGGCGGCACGAGGTCGAAGGTGGCCAGCGTGTGCTCGACGTGGTGGGCGTAGACGGCGGTGATCGCGGGGACGTCGTCAGCGGTGGCGGGGCGCACGGTCACCCGGGCCAGTCTGGCGTCGTCCGGAGATGTCTTACCGCTGAGGTACTTCCCGCGCTACGGTCCTCGCGTGACCGACGAGCTGTGCACCCGTTCCGCCACCGAGCTGGCCGCCCTCATCCGGGGACGCGAGGTCAGCGCCCGCGAGGTGCTCGAGGCCCACCTGGCCCGCATCGACGCCCACGACGGCCAGGTCAACGCGATCGTGACCCGGGACGACGACGCCGCCCGCGCCGCCGCCGACGAGGCCGACGCCCGGCTGGCCGCCGGCGAGGCGGTCGGGCCGCTGCACGGCGTACCCGTCGCGCACAAGGACACCCACCAGACCGGCGGCATGCGCACCACCTGGGGCTCGCCGCTGCACCGCGACACCGTGCCCGCCCGTGACGAGCTCGTCGTGGCCCGGCTCCGGGCGGCCGGCGCCATCCGGGTGGGCAAGACCAACGTGCCCGAGTTCGCCGCCGGGTCGCACACGTTCAACACCCTGTTCGGCGCCACCCACAACCCCTACCGCCACGGGCTGAGCGCCGGCGGGTCCTCCGGCGGGGCCGCCGCCGCGTTGGCCGCCGGGTTCGTCCCGCTGGCCGAGGGCAGCGACATGGGCGGCTCGCTGCGCAACCCGGCCGCGTTCTGCAACGTCGTCGGCCTGCGCCCCACCCCGGGCCGGGTGCCGTCGTGGCCGACGTCCATCGGCTGGTCGCAGCTGTCCGTCCAGGGCCCGATGGCCCGCACCGTCACCGACGTCGCGCTGGGGCTGTCGGTGCTGGCCGGCCCCGACCCCCGCGTGCCCATCTCGCTCGGCGACCCCGGGCCCGCGTTCGCCGCGCCGCTCCCCACCGAGCTGAGCGGCCTGCGCATCGCCTGGACCCCCGACCTGGGTGGCCGCGTGCCGGTCGACCCGGCGATCACCGAGGTGCTCATGGCCCAGCTGTCGGTGTTCCGCGACCTGGGTGCCGTCGTGGAGGAGGACTGCCCCGACCTCACCGGCGCCGACGAGGCGTTCGGCGTGCTCCGGGCGTGGCTGTTCGAGGCCTCGTTCGGCGACGCGGTGCGCCGCTCGCCCGACCTGGTCAAGGAGACGATCCGCTGGAACGCGGCCAAGGGCGCCGAGCTGACCGGCGCCGACGTCGGCCGGGCCGAGGTGGCGCACACGAAGCTGTACGAGAACGTGGTCGAGTTCTTCACCCGGTACGACGTGCTGCTGGCCCCCGTCACCCAGGTGCTGCCGTTCCCGGTCGAGCAGGAGTACCCCACCTCGGTCGCCGGCGTGGAGTTCGACGACTACCTGGCCTGGATGCGCTCCTGCACCCTCATCAGCGCCACCGGCTGCCCGGCGCTGAGCGTGCCCGGCGGCTTCACCCCCGACGGCCTGCCGGTGGGCCTGCAGGTCATCGCCGCGCCGCGCGCCGACCGCCAGGTGCTGGAGGTCGGGCACGCCTTCGAGCAGGCCACCGGCCACGGGCTGCGCCGCCCCGAGCTGGGCTGAGCCCACCTCTCCCCCGCCCCCGCCCGCACCGGGGCGCAACCACCACCAGGTGCGCGCCCACGCGGGTCACCGCCCCGGGTGACCCGCGTGAGTGCGCACCCACCACCAGGTGCGCGCCCACGCGGCCGGGCCCGTCGGCTGACCCGCCGGGGCGCGCACCCGACGGTGGCTGCGCGCGCGGGCTGGTGGTGCAGCGACCAGGCCAGCACCACCGCGCACCCGCCCAGCGCCCGCGCCGGCCCGCGGCCGACCGGCTCGTCCGGGCGCGGGCAGGCAGGATGGCCGGGGTGACCCCAGCGAACCCGCCGTGGTGGACCTCCGCCGTCGTCTACCAGGTCTACCCGCGCTCGTTCGCCGACTCCGACGGCGACGGCATCGGTGACCTCAACGGCATCCGCGGCAAGCTCGACCACCTCGCCGACCTGGGGGTGGACGTCGTCTGGCTGTCGCCGGTGTACCGCTCGCCGCAGGACGACAACGGCTACGACATCAGCGACTACCGCGACGTCGACCCGGTGTTCGGCACGCTGGCCGACCTGGACGCGCTGATCGCCGACGCGCACGAGCGCGGCATCAAGGTCGTCATGGACCTGGTGGTCAACCACACCAGCGACGAGCACCCCTGGTTCGTGGAGTCCCGCAGCTCGACGGCCAGCCCGAAGCGGGACTGGTACTGGTGGCGCGACCCCCGCGACGGCATGTCCGCCGGGGCGCCCGGTGCCGAGCCGACGAACTGGCGGTCCTTCTTCTCCGGCCCGACCTGGGAGCTCGACGAGGCGACCGGGCAGTACTACCTGCACCTGTTCAGCCGCAAGCAGCCCGACCTGAACTGGGAGAACCCCGAGGTGCGGGCCGCGGTGCACGAGATGATGCGGTGGTGGCTGGACCGCGGGGTCGACGGCTTCCGCATGGACGTCATCAACATGATCAGCAAGCAGGCCGACCTCCCCGACGGCCCGCCGATCGAGGGCAGCCCCCACGGCGACGGGTCGGCGGCCTACCTGTTCGGCCCGCGGCTGCACGAGTTCCTGGCCGAGATGCACCGCGAGGTGTTCGCCGGCCGCGACGCGCAGCTGATCACCGTGGGCGAGATGCCCGGCGTCACGGTCGAGCAGGCCCGCGAGGTCACCGACCCCAGCCGGCGCGAGCTGGACATGGTGTTCCAGTTCGAGCACGTCGGGCTCGACCACGGGGTGGACAAGTGGGACGCCCGGCCGTTGCGGCTCACCGACCTGAAGGCCTCGTTCGGCCGCTGGCAGGCCGGCCTGGCCGACGTCGGCTGGAACTCCCTCTACTGGGACAACCACGACCAGCCGCGCGCGGTCTCCCGGTTCGGCGACGACTCCCCCCGGTACCGGCGCGACTCGGCCACCTGCCTGGCCACCCTGCTGCACGGCCACCGCGGGACGCCCTACGTCTACCAGGGCGAGGAGATCGGCATGGCCAACTCGGTCTGGGGGTCGGTGCGCGACTTCCGGGACATCGAGACGCTCAACCACGCCGCCGAGTCCGCCGACCGCGGCGCGGACCCCGACGAGGTGCTGGCCGCGCTGCGCCCGGCCAGCCGGGACAACGCCCGCACCCCGGTGCAGTGGGACGCCACCGAGCACGCCGGGTTCACCACCGGTGAGCCCTGGATCGCGGTCAACCCCGACCACGTCGAGTGGAACGTCGCCGCGCAGCGCGAGGACCCGCACTCGGTGCTGGCCCACCACCGTGCGCTCATCACGCTGCGGCACGCGAACCGGACCATCCAGCTGGGCGCGTTCGCGATGCTGCTGCCCGACCACGAGCACGTCTACGCCTTCACCCGGACGACGGACGACGAGCAGCTGCTGGTCGTCTGCAACGTGTCGGCGACGCCGTACGAGCTGGCCGACCTGCTGCCCCAGGCGGTCGGTGCCGAGCTCGTGCTGGGCAACCGCGACCACCTGCCCGACCACGACCCCGCCGTCCTCGGGCCCTGGGACGCCCGGATCCTGCGGACGACGCGGTGAGCACACCTGCCGACCAGGGCGGAGCGGCGCGACGGCTTGCCTTCCGGACCCGGGACCGGCAACGTGCCGTCGAGTGCGACGACGGAGCTTCCTGACCCTCGGGGCCGCGGCCTTCCTCGCCGGCTGCGGGCGCGCGGCCACGGCCCCCACGTCGTCGGCGACGACGACCTCCCGGCCACCGGCGCCACCGGGGACACCGGCACCCACCGCGGCCCCCACCAGCAGCGCCCCGCCCACCCCGGGCACCGCCGCGGAGGTGTACGCCCGCTCCACCGTCCCCGCCCTGTGCTTCCACCAGATCCGCGAGCACACCGCCGACGACGGCGAGTACGCCCGCTCCATCACCACCCCGCCGGCGGTGCTCACCGCCCAGCTGCAGGCACTGGCCGACGGTGGCCGGACCCCGGTGTCGGCGTCGGCGGTGGTCGACCACCTGGAGTTCGGCACCCCGCTGCCCGAGCGGCCGGTGCTGCTGTCCTTCGACGACGGCTCGGCCACCCACCACGACGTGGCCCTGCCGGCGCTGCAGGCGTTCGGCTTCCCGGCGATCTTCTTCCCGATGACCGTGGTCCTGGACAAGGCCGGCTGGCTGTCGGCCGACCAGCTGCGCGCCCTGGACGCCGCGGGCATGGAGATCGGCGCCCACACCTGGGACCACCAGCGGCTGGACCGGCTCCCGGCCGACCAGTGGGCGACCCAGCTCGCCGGGCCCAAGGCCACGCTGGAGTCGATCCTGGGCCGCCCGGTGCCCTTCATGGCCTACCCGTACGGCGCCTGGGACCCCGAGGCGGCCGCGCAGGTGGCCGCGGCCGGCTTCCGGGCCGCGTGGCAGCTGTCCGACGACACCGACCCGACCACCCCGCTGCTCACCGTCCGCCGCCTGATGCCGCCGCCCACCTGGGACGGCCCCACCCTGCTGGCCAAGCTGGACCGCGAGTTCGCCACCCCCTGAGCGCCCCGGGGTGGGTCAGGCCCGGCGCAGGCCGCGCAGGGTGCGGACGGCGACCACCAGCTCGGCCAGCTCGTGCGCCTCGCCGGCGGCCAGCTCGGCCAGCTGGGCGGCCGCACGTCGCTGACCGGTGTCCCAGTGGTCGGCCCAGCGCGCCACCAGGGTGGCCGGGTCGTCGTCCTCACCGGTGCGGCCGCGCAGCACCTCGGCGGTGAGGGCGGCCTGCTCGGCGGTGAGGTCGTCGCGGAGGGTGGCCCGGGCCATCGCCGGCCAGCGGCGGTCGCGGGGGAGGCCGATGATGAGGTCGCGCAGCGGCACCAGCCCCAGCCGGGCCGACACGTGCTCCCACACCCGCCCGGCGAGCTCGATGGGCGCCCCGGTCTCCTCGGTCACCACCACCAGGTCGAGCGCCCCGGGCAGCACCGGCGCCACCGCGGCGGCCGCGGCCAGCTCGGTGGGCACCACGGCCGAGCGCAGCCCGGCGGCCCGCTCGGCGTAGGCCTCGGCGTCGGCACCCAGCAACCACTCGGGCAGCTTGCGCACGACGGTGGCCACCGGGCCGGCGAACCGGGCGGTGACGGCGGCGATGGGGTCACCGGGCTCGGCGGCCAACCCGGGCAGGCGCAGCAGCCAGCGGGCGGCCCGCTCGGCCAGCCGGGTCGCCTCGGTGCGCAGCTGCACCTGGACGGGGGCCGGCACCCGGTTGTCCAGCGGTCGGGCGGCGTCCCAGAAGCGGTCGACGTCGAAGACGGCACGGGCCACCGCGTGCGCCCGCACCACGGCGACCAGCGGCGCCCCGGTCTCCTCGGTCAGCCGGAACAACCCGGTCACCCCGGCGACGTTGACCGCGCGGTTGACCAGCGCGGTGGCGATGATCTCCCGGCGCAGCGGGTGCTGGGCCACGGCCTCGGGGAAGCGGTCGCGCAGGGCGGTGGGCACGTACTCGGTGAGCAGCCGGCCCAGGGACGGGTCGTCGGGCAGGGTCGAGTGCAGCACGGCGGCGTCGGCCTCGAGCTTGGCGTAGGCCAGCAGCACCGACAGCTCGGGCGAGGTGAGTGCCTGGCCGTCGCGGCGCCGCTGGGCCAGCGCCCGCCCGTCGGGCAGCGCCTCCACCGCGCGGTCGAGCCGGCCCGAGCGCTCCAGCGCCCGCATGAAGCGGGTGTGCGCGTCCAGCAGGCTGCGGGCAGAGGTCACCTCGGCGGCCAGGGTGGCGTTCTGCGCGTAGTTGTCGGTGAGCACCTGGCCGGCGACCTCGTCGGTCATCGACGCCAGCAGCTCGGCGCGGGCGCCGGCGTCGAGGTCGACGTCGTTCAGCGCGATCTTCAGGTTCACCTCGTGGTCGGAGGTGTCGACGCCGGCCGAGTTGTCGATGGCGTCGGTGTTCACCCGGCCGCCGGCCAGCGCGTACTCGATGCGACCGCGCTGGGTGAGGCCCAGGTTGCCGCCCTCCCCCACCACCCGGACGCGCAGCTGCTCGCCGTCCACCCGCACCGCGTCGTTGGCCTTGTCCCCCACGTCGAGCGCGCTCTCGGTGGTGGCCTTCACGTAGGTGCCGATGCCGCCGTTGAACAGCAGGTCGACCGGCGCCAGCAGGATCGCGCGGATGAGCTCGGCCGGGGTGAGCTGCTCGACGTCGTCGGCCAGGCCGAGGGCGGTGCGCATCGGCTCGCTGACCGGCACCGACTTCGCCGTCCGGGGCCACACCCCTCCCCCGGCGCTGATCAGCATCGGGTCGTAGTCGGCCCAGCTCGACCGCGGCAGGGTGAACAGCCGCTGCCGCTCGGCGAAGCCGGTGGCGGCGTCGGGGGTGGGGTCGACGAACACGTGCCGGTGGTCGAAGGCGGCCACCAGCCGCAGGTGCTCGGAGAGCAGCATGCCGTTGCCGAACACGTCGCCGCTCATGTCGCCGACGCCGACGACGGTGATCTCCTGGCTCTGGGTGTCGATGCCCAGCTCGCGGAAGTGCCGGGTGACCGACTCCCACGCGCCGCGCGCCGTGATGCCCATGGCCTTGTGGTCGTAGCCGACCGAGCCGCCCGAGGCGAAGGCGTCGCCCAGCCAGAAGCCGCGCTCGACGGCGACGGCGTTGGCCAGGTCGGAGAAGGTCGCCGTCCCCTTGTCGGCGGCGACGACGAGGTAGGTGTCGTCGCCGTCGTGCCGCACCACGCCCTCGGCCGGCACGACCTGCCCCTCGACCAGGTTGTCCGTCAGCGACAGCAGCGCGCCGATGAACAGCTGGTAGCAGGCCTGGCCCTCGGCCAGCCACGCCTCGCGGTCGGCCGGCGGGCGCAGCAGCACGAACCCGCCCTTGGCGCCGGTGGGCACGATGACGGTGTTCTTCACCGTCTGCGCCTTGACCAGCCCGAGTATCTCGGTGCGCAGGTCCTCCCGGCGGTCGCTCCAGCGCAGCCCGCCGCGGGCGACCGCGCCGAACCGCAGGTGCACCCCGGTGACCCGCGGCGAGGACACCCAGACCTCGCGGGCCGGCCGGGGCTCGGGCAGGTCGGGGACGGCGTGCGGGTCGAGCTTGATCGCCAGCGGCGTGCCGTCGGTGAACGCGCCGGCGGTGTAGGCCGTCGTCCGCTGGGTGGCCCGGACGGCGGCCAGCAACGCCGTGAGCACCCGGTCGGCGTCCAGGGACGTGACCGCGGCGATCTGCTCGGTCAGCCGCTCCCCCAGGGCGCGCTCGGCGGCGGCGCGGTCACCGGGCTGGTGGGGGTCGAAGCGCGCGGCGAACAGGTCGAGGACGAGCGAGACGACGTGGGGGTGGTCGGCCAGCACCGACTCGACGTAGCCGGCGGAGAAGGGCAGCCCGCCCTGCCGCAGCCACTGCACGTACGCCCGCACGACGGCGACCTGCTGCCAGGTGAGGCCGGCGACCAGCACGAGGGCACCCAGGCCGTCGTCCTCGGCGTCGCCGCGCCAGACGGCGTCGACGGCGTCGGTGAAGCGGCGGGGGAGCGAGTCCAGGCCGGGGAGGTCCCCGGTGGAGCCGGCCAGCGTGAGGCCGAAGTCGTAGACCCAGGCCAGCGGAGCGCCGATGCGGTCGATCTCGTAGGGCCGCTCGTCGACGACGTCGACGCCCAGGTGCTGCAGCACCGGCAGCACCTGCGAGAGCAGCAGCCGCTCCCCCACCCGGAACACGGTGAGCCGGCGCTCGCCGGGGGCCGCGTCGCGCGGGGTCCACAGCCGCAGCGACAGCTCCCCGGGCTGCAGCGACTCCAGCCGGTCGAGGTCGCCCACGGCGGTGGAGGCGGGGAAGTCGGCCTGGTAGGCGGGCGGGAAGGCGTCGGCGACCTGGGCCAGCCGCCGTCCGGCGTCGGGCCCGTACTCGGCCGTGAGCACGTCGGTGAGGTCGTCGGTCCAGCTGCGGGCCGCGGCCGCGAGCTGCCGCTCCAGCTCGGGGACGTCGACCTCGGGCAGCGTGGGCACCCCGCGCCGTGGCTGCACCCGGACGACGAAGTGCAACCGGGTCAGCACCGACTCGGTGGAGCGCGCGGTGTACTCGATCGACGAGCCGCCGAGGGTGGCCAGCAGCCGTTCCTGCATGGCCAGCCGCACCTCGGTGGTGTACCGGTCGCGGGGCAGGTAGACCAGCGCGGAGAAGAACCGGCCGAAGGGGTCGCGGCGCAGGAACAGCCGGGTCTGCCGCCGCTCGCGCAGGTGGAGCACGGCCAACGCGACGGGCAGCAGGTCGTCGACGTCGACCTGCAGCAGCTCGTCGCGGGGGTAGGTCTCCAGGACGTCGAGCAGCTCCTTGCCGGTGTGGCTGTCGGGCTCGAAGCCCGAGCGCTCGAGCACCTCGGCCGCGGTGCGCCGCACCAGCGGCACCTCGGTGACGCTGGCGGTGTAGGCGCCGGTGGGGAACAGCCCCACGATGCGGTGCTGGCGGATCCGCGTGCCCTGCGGGCCGGGCAGCGAGACGGCGACGACGTCGAGCCAGGCCGGGCGGTGGACGGTCGAGCGGACGTCGGCCTTGGTGACCACCACCCGCCGTCCCCGGGCGCCGCGCGCGGCCGCGCTCACCGGGACGACCGGGGTGGTCGTCTCGGCGTCGGCACGCAGCACGCCCAACCCGCTGCCCCGCACGGCGACGGTGGCCGGCTGCCCGTCGGCGGCGACGAGGTCGACGTCGCGGGCCCCCAGGAAGACGAAGTTGCCCTCCGCCATCCAGCGCAGCAGGGCGGCGGCCTCGTGCGGGTCGTCGGCGGGGTCGGCCGCGCGGGAGGGCGGCTCCTGTTCCAGGAAGTGCGCGAGGTCCAGGGCGCGGGCGCGCAGCTTCCCGGTGTCCTCGTGCACCCCGCGGACGTCGGCCAGCACCGTGCGGAGGCCGGCCACCAGGTCGTCGGCGGCCTCGTCGTCGATGGTGCCGGCCAGCACCACCGCGATCCAGGACTCGGCCACGGCGTCCTCGGCCGGGTGGTCGGCGCAGAACTCGAGCAGCGTGCCCGCCACGTCGCGGCGCACCTGCACCACCGGGTGCACGACGTGGTCGAGCACGACGCCCTGGCGCACCACCTCGGCGGTGACCGAGTCGACCAGGAACGGCATGTCGTCGGTGACCACGCGCAGCACCGAGGAACCGCCCTCCGTGCGGTCGACGGCCACCACGGCCGACCCCTGCGGACGGGTCGCGGCCAGCTCGAGGTGGTCCAGGGCCAGCCGGGCCAGCGACTGCGGGTCGTGCCCCACGACCTCGGCGGCCGGTTCGCCGCGGAAGTAGGCGCGCACGACCGCCGGCACGTCGTCGTCGGACAGCCCGGCCGGCAGGTCGGGGACGGCGGGGAGGGCCTCACCGGCGAGGTCCAGCAGCTGGGACTTCTTCGTCTGCGCGGCCTCGAGCGCGGCCAGGTCGGCGAGTCGGCCGGCGTCCGGGGCCACCTCCGAGGCGGTCGGTGCCGGACGGGGGGCGGTCTCCGGACGAGCCATGCCCGCGACGCTAGACCGGAGACGTCTGGGACGTCATCACGGCACGCTCAGTCCCGGACCTTGAGCGGCAGCACGAGCTCGGCGATCCAGCTGAAGAGCGCGATGAGGAACCCGCCGACGACCGCCGCCCCGAACCCGGTGACGTCGAGCCGGTCGCTCAGCGCCGCGGTCAGGCCCAGCAGCGCCGCGTTGATGACCAGCAGGAACAGGCCCAGCGTCAGGACGACGAAGGGCAGCGACAGCAGCCGCACCACCGGCCCGACCACCGTGTTCACCAGCGCGAACAGCAGCGCCACCCAGAGGTAGGTACCGGCCTCGCCGAAGGTGCCCTCCGGGTTGGGGGTGACGACGATGCCGCTGACCAGCCGGGTCACCACGAAGATGATCACGGCCAGGACGACGACGCGGAGCGCGAACCTCACGATCGTGGACACGGGGGCAACCTAGCGGCGCCCCGGTCGATCGGCTCCTCTACGGCCATCTACCCCGTGCGCTAGACGAGCCCAGACGGCGACATGCAGAGGTCAGGGGAGGTGCCCCGCCTGATCCTGGCGTGGCTGCTGCGCAGCCGGCCCGCGGACTGCGCAGTGGCCATGCCGTGTCGGGCTAGCCTGCGGCGGTGACGACCCACACCGACGGGCACCTCTCGACCGGGCAGTACTGGCAGGCGTGGGCACCCGACGAGGTCACCGGCGTGGTCGTGCTGGTGCACGGCCTGCACGAGCACGGCGGCCGGTACGCCCACGTCGCCGAGCGGCTGGCCCGGTCGGGGTACGCCACGTACGCCGTCGACCACCCGGGCCACGGCCGCTCCCCGGGCAGCCGCGGCAACATCGGGTCGATGGCGGCCACGGTCGCCGGCGTCGACGAGCTGGCGGTGCGGGCGGCGGGGGAGCACCCCGGGGTCCCGCTGTTCGTCTACGGGCACAGCATGGGCGGCCTGGTCGCCGCCCAGTACCTGACCGGGACGCCGTCGGTGCCGGTGCGGGGCGCCGTGCTGTCGGCCGCCGCGCTCGACCTCTCCTCGGCGACCAGGGTGCAGCAGCTCGTGGCCCCGCTGCTGGGCCGGCTGCTGCCCGACCTCGGCGTCCTGGAGCTCGACGCCGACGCCGTGAGCCGCGACCCTGCCGTGGTGGCCGCGTACCGGGCCGACCCGCTGAACCGCATGGGCAAGGTGCGGGCCCGCACCGGCGCGGAGATGATCACCACCGTCGCCGCCATGCCGACCCGGCTGCGCTCGCTGACGATGCCGCTGCTGGTGGTGCACGGCGGCGCCGACCGGCTGGTCCCACCTGCGGCCAGCGAGTTCCTGGCCTCGACCGTGGCCTCGACCGACCTGACGCACACGGTCTACCCGGGCCTGTTCCACGAGCCGCACAACGAGCCCGAGCAGGAGCAGGTCCTCGACGACGTCGTGGCCTGGCTCGACGCCCACCGCTGAGCCACCGAGGAGCTAGGGACCCAGCAGGGCCGCCACGAGCAGGAGCACCGGGACCGACCCGGCGGTCGTGACGGTGACCGTCTGCTGGGCCAGGCGCTCGGCCGTGCGGTAGGCGACCGCGTAGGTGTAGACGTTCTGCGCCGTCGGCAGCGCCGAGAGCACCACGACCACGAACAACTGCTCGCCCCCGATGCCCAGCGCCGTCGCCAGCGCCCAGGCCGACGCCGGCATGAGCAGCAGCTTCAGGGCCGACGCGAGCAGCACCGCCCGCCGGTCGGGTCCGCGGCCGGGCAGCGGGGCGCCGTGCAGCGAGATGCCGTACGCCAGCAGCACCGCCGGGACGGCGAGGGAGGCCAGCAGCTCGAGCGGGTCGAGCACCAGGGACGGAACGGTCCACCCCGCGCCGCCGACCAGCAGGCCCAGCACCGACGCGATCAGCACCGGGTTGCGGAAGGGGGCGGTGAGCCGCACCCAGCGCGGCGTGCCGTCGGCCGGGCCGGAGAGGTCGAGCGCGACCACGGCGGCCGGGACCAGGACGACGAGCTGGAACAGCAGCAGGGGAGCGACGAGGGCGGCGTCGCCGAGCACGTGGACGGCGATCGGGATGCCCAGGTTGGCCGAGTTGACCATGCCGGCGGCCAGCGCGGCGATCGTCGTCCGGCCGGTGCCCCAGCGGCGGACGACCCCGGCCGCCACCACCACGGCCGCGCAGGCCAGGGCGGCAACGGAGGTGACCCAGAGCGTGCCGGAGAAGACCTGGCCGAGGTCGGCGTCGGCCAGCACGGTGAACAGCAGGGCCGGGGTGGCCACCCGGAACGAGGTCTGGGCGAGCACCACCTGGGCGCCCTCGGGCAGCACCCCGCGGCGGGCGGCCAGGTAGCCGACGCCGATCACCACGCCGATGACCACGAACCCGGTCAGCACCCCCGCCACGCCCTGGAGTCAACCCCCACCCCGCCCCCGCGCCCCGATGATCACGGACCTGCGGCGGCAACACGCCGGCTGCGGATGTCCTGGCGTCCGTGATCGTCAGGGGGCCGGGACGACGACCAGCGCTTCGCTGGGACCCGGGCACTCGACGTCCCCGTCGATCGAGCGGTAGTCGGGTTCGGCGGTCATGTCGCTGAGCACGACGTCGCCCTCCAGCACCCGCACGGTGATCTCGGGCGCATGGAGGGGGAGCCCGATCTCGGCCACGCCATCGACACCCAGTGGGGCGCGCAGGGTGCCGACGCCCTCGATCATGGCCGGATCGCACCCCTCGCACTCGACCTCCACCGCCCGGTCGACCGCGGGTGGCCACCCGTCGAGCACCACCTGGAGACCCGGGGAGTAGTAGACGAGCGCGCACGCGGTGTCCGGGCCCGCGGCGCACCCGGCCGTGGCGGCCGCGGCCGCCGCCAACAGTGCGGCGCGAGCTCGTCGAGTGCGCAGTGAGCGCGGTCCTCGAGCACTGGTGACGGCAGCGAGGACATGCTCGGGACGTGATCGCCGGGCCCGGGCCTCCTGGGCCAGCTGCCGCGCCGCCACCACCGACGCCGGCTCAGTCACCCTGCCCCGCCGATGCCCGGCAGGCCTCCACCGCGGCGAGGAACGCGACGGCGTCCTCGTCTGTGGCCAGGTACGGCCAGGTGAGCCCACCGTCGTCGGCGGCTTCCAGGAGGCCGCCGGAGACCAGGCAGTCCTGGACGGCCGCGCCGGTGTCCTCGTCCGTGACCGCGGTGATGATGCTGCCCACGACGTCGCCGTAGGAGCCCTGGTCGGTCGAGTCGAACTGGACCGGCCGGAAGGTGGACCGGGGGCTGTCCACGGCGCCGGCCACCTCGTAGCCCAGGGAGAAGCCGCTCGCGGGTGTGTCGACGTCGACGAGGGCGATCCCCCCGGAGACCTCCGAGGAGCGGATCTCGGGCAGACCAGCGGATGCGTCGCCGAAGGGCACGAGGTCGATGTCCTCGTCGGGCATGGCTACGACCAGCAACGGTCCGTGCTCGCCAGCACCGTCGACGAGGGCGACCGGCAGCCCGGCGAAGGTTCGCTCGGGCAGGGTGACCAGGCGCCAGCCGAACCCGTCGCCCGTCTCGCCGCGGACGAACCAGGCGTAGGCCAGCTGTGGGCCGGTCCGGCCGACGACCAACGCCCAGACCTGGCCACCCGGTACCTCGCCGACGAAGGCGACGTGCCGGTCCTGCGGCCCCGGGTCGAGGATGTCGCCGGCGTCCCGGAAGGGGATCCCCTCGCCCCAGCTGGCTTCCCGCGCCGACGTGACGGCGTCGGCGTCGTCGGCCAGGGAGCCGCGGGTGGGGGCGTCGAAGAGGCTGGCGGCCTCCGCTGTGCCGGCGGAGGCGACCGCTGCGGCGTCCTGCGGACCAGACCGGTCGACCAGTGCCGGGACCGCGGCGACCACCACGGCGATCGCGGCCGCGACGCCGGCGAGCCGGAGGCGGCGGCGGTCCTGGGCGCGGTGCAGGTCGACCACCCGGTCGGCGGTCACCTCGCCGTGCCCGCGGGGTGCGTCGGCGGCCAGGTCGTGCAGCAGGGTGCGGACGTCGGTCACGAGGTCCTCCGGGCGTAGATCGAGGTGTCGGTGTCGGCGGTGGCGTCCAGGTGTCGCCGGAGGGTGGCCAGCCCCCGCGCGGCGTGCGTGCTGACCGTGCTGGTCGAGCAGCCGAGCACCCGGGCGGTCTCGGCCTCGGTCAGGTCCTCGAAGTACCTGAGGACGACGACCGCCCGCACCCTCGGCGACAGCTCCCGCAGGGCGGCGCGGACCAGGTCGGTGGTCGCCTGCCGCTCCTGCAGGTCGTCGCCGGGTCGGTCGGGGACGGTCTCGATGACCTGCTCGGACGTCGACATCCGGCGCCGCCAGCTCACGTGCGAGGTCACCAGCACCCGGCGCACGTAGGCGAGCGGGGAATCGGCCCGCCGCACCTTCGCCCAGTGCCGGTGCGCCTTGACCAGCGCGGTCTGCACGAGGTCCTCGGCGTGGCCGTGGTCGCCGGTGAGGAGGTAGGCGGTGCGCAGCAGCGGCCGTTCGACCTCGACGACGAAGTCGGTGAACCCGTCGTCCCTCATCCGCCGCTCCCCGCCGTGGTGGTCACACCCGGTAGACGCCGCGACCGGTTCGGACACCCGACACCAGCGAGGTCACGATCCGGTCACGGGTGCGCCGGCCGTCGTCCGACGCCTGCGCGCCAGCCCAGGGCCGGAACGGGTCGTGGGCGTCGGACGACGCCGGCGGGGGAGGGGAGGAGCGGTGCCGACCGGGACACTGGGCCCGTGGCGTGGCGGATGACCCGGGGCGAGGCGGTGCGCCTCGGCCTGCTCCTGGCCATCCTCGCGACCGGCGCGGTGGTCGCGTCGACCACCGACCTGCCGACGGTCGACCAGCTGCGCGACCGGGTCGCCGACACCGGGGTGCTCG
This sequence comes from Klenkia sesuvii, assembly GCF_037083825.1. NCBI lineage: Bacteria > Bacillati > Actinomycetota > Actinomycetes > Geodermatophilales > Geodermatophilaceae > Klenkia > Klenkia sesuvii. Next base: position 5,955 of record NZ_JBAPLU010000005.1, on the reverse strand, counting down.
GCTGGGCCGCGGTCGCCGGCGGTACCGCGATCGCCCTCCTGGCGCCGGTGCCGCGGACCGCCCTGGCCTTGCTGACCGGCATCCTGCTGGGTTTCTGGGCCGGTCTCCTGGCCGCGGTCACCGGCGCACTGCTCGGCGCGCTGCTGGGCTTCGGCCTGGGCCGGGCACTGGGCCGGGGCACCCTGATGCGGCTGGCCGGTCCCCGGTTGCAGCGGGCCGACCAGTTGGCGATGGACCGCGGGTTCGTCGCCGTCCTGGTGGCCCGGCTGACCCCGGTGCTGCCGTACTTCCTGGTCAACTACGCCGCCGGGCTCTCCGGCGTCCGGCTGCCGGTGTACCTGGCGGCGACGTCCCTCGGTCTGCTGCCCGGGGCGGTGTTCAACGTCGCGGTCGGATCGGTGGCGGGCGGGCTGGGGGAGTGGGGGTTGGTCATCACCGTCGGCCCGGCGGCGGCGGTGTTCGCCGTCGTGGGCCTCCGGTGGTGGTGCCGTCGAGGTCGGTCTACGGCGGTCTCGACGGCGGACTAGACAGAGGTAGAGAGGCCGATCGTCGTCGTCACGCGGACGACGGACGGCGTCGGCGGCACCGAGCCGAACCCGAACCGCACGGGCGGCCGCACCGGAGCGAGGCCGCCCAGGTCCTCGCCGTCCCAGGTCGCGGACGTCGCACGGAGCCGGTGCAGGTCCTGCACGCCGTACCACTCGGTGCGCCCGTTCCCGGCCGTGCCGCGGGTGCGCAGGCCGACCACCCGGGCGACGGGGTCGAGCAGGCCGACCCAGGCCGGGGTGCGGGCGAGTGGGGACGGAACGGTCCGCAGCAGCCACCCCAGGGCCGGACGCCGACCAGCGGCGACCCGCAGCGCGAGCGGGCCGGCGTGCACCACCCAGCGGTCCGCCGCCCGGCCAACCTCCACCGGCACCACCCGGACCTCGTCGAACGCGTAGGTGCCGGCCACGAACTCGGCCAGCTCGGGCGTCTGCGCCAGCAGCACCCGGTGGCCGTCGGGCCGCTCGACCATGACGTCGGAGACCCGGCCGAGGGGGGAGCGCGGCCAGTGGCCGACCACCAGCCGGGTGCCCGACGTCGTCCCGGCGCCGAGGATCCACCCGTCGTACCGCACACGCATGCGACACGCGCTACCCCGTTCTACGAGCTTCTACCTGTCGGGCTAGAGAGCGGAATACGGTGCCCGACATGGACCCCGTGCGGAACCCCTACGCACCCGGCGCCGGTCAGCGCCCGCCCGAGCTCGCCGGCCGGGACGCCGAGCTGGGCGCGTTCGACGTCGTCCTGGAGCGCATCGCGCACGGCCGGCCCGAGCGGTCACTGGTGCTCACCGGGCTGCGTGGCGTGGGCAAGACGGTGCTGCTCAACCACCTGCGCTCGGCGGCGATCGCGCGCGGGTGGGGCACCGGCAAGATCGAGGCCCGGCCCGACCAGTCGCTGCGCCGGCCGGTCGCCAGCGCGCTGCACATGGCGCTGCGCGAGCTGGGTCCACGCCACGGCAACGCCGAGGCGGTGGCCGACGTGCTGGGCGTGGTGAAGGCGTTCGCGCAGTACCAGCCGGCCGACGCCAAGCTCCGCGACCGCTGGCAGCCCGGCATCGACGCCCCGGCTGCGACCGGGCGGGCCGACACCGGCGACATGGAGATCGACCTGGTCGAGCTGCTCAGCGACGCCGCCGGGGTCGCGGCCGACACCGGCAAGGGCATCGCGCTGTTCATCGACGAGATGCAGGACGTGCAGGCCGACGACGTGAGCGCCATCTGCGCCGCGTGCCACGAGCTGTCCCAGCAGGGCGCACCGCTGATCGTGGTGGGCGCCGGGCTGCCGCACCTGCCCGCCGTCCTGTCGGCGTCCAAGTCCTACTCGGAGCGGCTGTTCCGGTACCTGCGCATCGACCGGCTCGACCGGGCCGCGGCCGACCGCGCACTCGTCGGCCCGGCCGAGCGCGAGGACGTCGCGTTCACCCCCGGTGCGCTCGACGCCCTGTACGCCGCCGCCGACGGCTACCCCTACTTCGTGCAGGCCTACGGCAAGGTCACCTGGGACCTCGCCGCCACCACCCCCATCACCGAGGACGACGTCGCCGTGGCCGCCCCCGCCGCCGAGGCCGAGCTGGCGGTGGGCTTCTTCGGCTCGCGCTACGACCGGGCGACGCCGGCCGAGCGGGAGTACATGCACGCCATGGCCGAGCTGGGCGGCCCTGCCGGTGCCGCGGTGGCGACGTCGGACGTCGCCGTGTCGCTGGGCCGCAAGCCCGCGTCGCTGTCCCCGGCGCGCGACTCCCTGATCAAGAAGGGCCTGGTCTACAGCGCCGAGCGCGGCCAGATCGCCTTCACCGTGCCGCACTTCGGCCGCTACCTCCTCCGCCAGCCCGACTGAGACCCCGGCACCGGTCCCGGGTTCGCGGGCACCGCAGGGTGCCCGCGGTCGGCGTCACCGGCCGTGACTCCGGAGCACCAGCGAGCAACGCCTTGAGCTGCACTTTCGCCTTGCTCCCGGGCGGCTGGTCAGGTACTGTTCGATCAGGTGTTCGAACAGATCGAGGAGGTCGACGTGGCCACGACGTCGCTGGTCCTCGATGTCGACACCGAGGCCGAGCACGACCTGGATCTGCTCCTGGACGACGTCGAGGACCTGCACCACCTGTCGTCGGCGCAGGTGCTGGAGCAGTTGCGCGACCTGACGACCGAGCGGAACCGGCTGGATGCGGTGATCGCCCGATTGGCTCGGCATGCGGAGTTGACGCAGGCGGTGGAGGTCGACGGGTTGGTGTCGGTGCGGTCGTGGTTGATCGGTCACCTGCGACTGTCGGGGGCCGATGCGTCGCGGGTGGTGCGGGTCGGCCGGGTGATGGAGCACGTCCCGCAGCTGGCCGAACGGTTCTGCGAGGGGTCGGCGACCGCAGCGCAGATGGATGTGGTGGCCTCGGCGGTCGGTGACCGGCAGCGGGCTGCGGCCGCCGAACAGGGCATCGACCTGGGGGTCTTCGACCGGGCCTGGGCCGAGGTGGCGACGTCGTCGTCGCACCGGGCGCTGGTGACCGCGGTGCAGGCGTTCGTGGAGGCGCTGGAACCCGACGGGGTGGAACCGGACCCGATCGAGCAGCGGTCGTTGACGATGACCACCCACGCCGATGGCACCGTGTCCGGGCACTTCGAGCTCGACGCGGTGGGTGGGGAGAAGGTGAAGACCGCGTTGGAGTCGGTGGTCCAGGCCGATCGTCCCGAGGGCGACCTGCGCTCGCGTGCCCAGCGGCAGGGTGGGGCGTTGGTGCAGCTGGCCGACAACGCCCTGGCCGCCGGTGGTCTGCCGGTGCTGCGGTCGGTCAAGCCGCACGTGGTGGTCACCATCGGCATCGAGGACCTGGTCGCCGACGGCACCGGCCCGGCGACCGCGACCACCGGGTTCGGGTCGGTGATCTCCGCGGCGCGGGCCCGGTGGTTGGCCTGCGATGCAGGCGTCACCCGCGTCGTGATGGGCCCGGAGGGCACCCCGCTGGACGTGGGCCGCACCCACCGGGTGGTCACGCCGGGGTTGCGGCGGGCGGTGGTGGCCCGGGACAAGACGTGTGTGTTCGCCGGCTGCGGCGCCCCGCACCACTGGTCCGACGTGCACCACCTGGTGCACTGGGCGCACGGCGGGGAGACCTCGCTGACCAACTCGGCGTTGCTGTGCGAACCCCACCACACCAAGGTCCACCATGGGTTCCGCGTCGAACGCGACCCCGGTGGGCGATGGCGCACCTACCGCCCCGACGGCACCGAGATCATCATCGGATCCCGCATCGAGTGATGCCGGCACGCCACGAGCCGCCCACCCGTACCCGAAGGGTGAGCGGCCACAAGGCGTGAGCGGCCACCAGGCGTGAGCGGCCACCAGGCGCGAGCGGGCACAGGGCCGGGTCACCGGTCGGTGGCCTCGATGCGGGGTGGGCGGCGCAGGTGCTCGTAGACGACGCTCGTGCGCACGTCGGCGACCTCGGGGCGCTGGGTCAGGCGGTCGATGACGAAGGCGTACAGCGCCTCGTTGTCCGCGACCGCCACGTGCACCAGGAAGTCCTCGGCCCCCGACACGACGAACAGGCCGATCGTCTCCGGCAGCGCCTGCACCCAGTCCCGGAAGGCCTCGATCGCCCGCCGCGACGGCGGACGAACCCGGATCGCGATCAACGCCTGCACTGGCCGCCCCACCGCCGCCAGGTCGACCTCCAGCGTCGACCCCCGAATGACGCCGCGGTCCCGCAGCAGCCGGGTGCGCTCGAGCGCGGTCGACGGGGCCACACCCACCTCCGCCGCCACGTCGCGGTTGCTGCGCCGGGCATCCGACTGGAGAGACCGCAGGATCGCCGCATCGAGTTCGTCCACGAGCCCATCATCACGCCGATGCCCGAACGATGTTCGGCAACGAGCCTGACCTGCCGGCGATCTGCCTACCGTCGCCCCATGACAGTGCACGACGTACCCGGTTTCACCCCCGACGAGGTCGTGACGGCCGAGCCCACCCGCAACGCACGCCTGAAGTGGGTGGTGGTCGTCGACGACGCCGTGCCGGCCGGGGAGATGGTCAACGCCGTCGCCTGCACCGCGGCCGCCACCGGCGCCGCCGTCGACCACCTGCTGGCGCACGGCGGACCCGACGCCGACGGCGCCCACCACCCCGGCCTGCCGTGGGCCGGCTGCTCGGTGCTCACCGCGACCGCGGAGCAGCTGGCCGCCGTCCGGGTGAAGGCGGTCGACTCCATCGGCGTCCTGGTCGTCGACATGCCGCGCGCCGCCCAGGCGCACCGCGTCTACGACGAGTACCTCGCCGAGCTCGCCGGCACCCCGGGCGCGGAGCTGGCCTGCCGGGCGGTCAGCATCGTCGGCCCGCGCAACCGGGTCGCCGCGATCACCAAGCGCCTGCACCTGCTCAGCGGTTGAGCACCGCAACCACCGGGCAGGAGGGCGGGCGGCGCCGAGGTCCGGCGTACCCCGACGAGGACGGGAGGTGGGCGCGGTGCCGACGTGGCTGGAAGCCGGGCTGTGGGGGCTGCTGGGCGGGGGAGCGCTGGTGCTCGGCGCCCTGGTGGCCTGGTTCCTGCGGGTGCCGCAGGTCGTCGTCGCCTCCGTCATGGCCTTCGGCTCGGGCGTGCTCATCTCGGCGGTCGCCTTCGACCTCATGGAGGAGGCCGTCCAGACCGGCGGCCTCGCACCCACCGCCCTGGGCTTCTTCGGCGGCGCCGTCACCTACCTGGGCGCGAACGCGCTCCTGGCCCGGCGCGGGGCCCGGCACCGCAAGCGGTCGGGCGACCAGCAGCCCTCCGAGGGGCAGCAGCAGGGCAGCGGCGCGGCCATCGCGGTGGGCGCGCTGCTCGACGGCGTCCCCGAGTCCGTCGTCCTGGGGGTCGGGCTGCTCGGCGGGGGAGCAGTGAGCCTGCCGGTGCTGGCCGCGGTGTTCATCTCCAACGTGCCCGAGGGCCTGTCCAGCGCAGCCGGCATGAAGCGCAGCGGGCGGTCGGCGCGCTACGTGTTCGGCGTGTGGGGCGGCATCGCGGTCCTCTCGGGCCTGTCGGCCCTGATCGGCTACGTCGCCCTGGGCGGCGCCCCACCGGAGGCCATCGCGGTCATCACCGCGGTGGCCGCGGGGGCCATCCTCACCATGATCGCCGACACCATGATCCCCGAGGCGTTCGCCCGCACCAGCACCTGGACCGGCCTGATCACCGCCGCCGGCTTCCTGGTCGCCTTCGCCGTCGAGTTCGCCTGAGAGAGTGTCGGGTAATTGATCCAGCGCGTTCAGTGAGGGCGCGACTGGTGTTGTGATGGGCTCGGCCTGGCGCCACTGGTCAGGTCCTGCGGTAGTGATGGTGCCGGTGGCATGTGCGTGTGTACCTGCAAGCCGGCTTACTCCTCGTCGCTGACCGACGCCGAGTGGGCGTTGGTGGCTTCGTTGCTGCCGGCCCATGACCCC